>JALQTL010000049.1 GCA_023260935.1 Paracoccaceae bacterium | reverse complement strand
ACCGGGCGACACCCCCGAAATGCGCGCCCTGATCCGCAAATATGCCGCTATCCACGACATCCCCGAAAGCCTTCTGCACCGGGTGATCCAGCGTGAAAGCGGCTATAATCCCGCCGCCCGCAACGGACCCTATTACGGGCTGATGCAGATCCTGCCGGAAACTGCCCGCACCATGGGCCATCAGGGCCCGCCCGAAGAACTGCTCGATGCGGAAACCAACCTGCTTTACGCCGGGCGCTACCTGCGTGGCGCATGGATCGTGGCACGCGGCAATCAGGACAGGGCCATGATGTGGTATGCAAGGGGCTATTATTACGAGGCAAAGCGGCGTGGCCTGCTGGAAGAAACCGGGCTGCGCGGCTGATGGACCTTGCCCCAGATCACCACGCGGGCCGGGCGACAATCTCGATCACCGACCTGATCCGCGACGGCCTTGCCCTGCCCCAGGACGCAGCGGCGCTTGCCCCGGTGGTGGACAGTTTCCGAATGCGCCTTTCCCCCGACATGCGCCACGCCGCCACCACCTCTGCAGCCGTGGCGCGCCAGTTCGTGCCCTCGACAGAAGAGCTGACCACCCGCCCCGGGGAAATGACAGACCCGATCGGGGATGATATCCACGCCCCGCTTCCGGGCCTGACCCATCGCTACCCCGACCGCGCGATCCTCCACATCACCAAGACCTGCGAGGTCTATTGCCGCTTCTGCTTTCGCCGCGAAACGGTCGGCGACACCGGCCATTTGCCCGGAGATCAGCTTGACGCCGCCCTTGACCATATCGCCCGCACGCCGGCTCTATGGGAAGTGATCCTGACAGGCGGCGACCCGCTGGTGCTCTCGCCCAGGCGACTTGGCGCTGTCATGTCCCGCCTTGCCGCCATCCCTCATGTCGAGGTCGTGCGTTTTCACAGCCGCATCCCCGTTGTTGCCCCGAACCGGATCACCGACGCCCTGCTTGCCGCCCTGCAGACCCGGCTGACGCCCTGGATCGTCATTCACACCAACCACGCCGACGAATTGACAGCGCCCGCCCGCGAGGCCATCGGCAGAATTGCCCGGGCCGGCATCGGCCTTTTGTCGCAATCGGTGCTTCTGCGCGGCGTGAACGACACCCCCGAGGCGCTTGAAACCCTGTTCCGCACCCTCTACCGCCTGCGCGTGAAACCCTATTACCTGCATCATTGCGACATGGCCCGCGGCGCCGGACATTTCCGCACCTCAATTGCCGATGGCCAGTCCCTTATGGCCGCACTGCGCGGACGGCTTTCAGGCCCCTGCCTGCCAACCTATGTCCTCGACATCCCCGGTGGCCACGGCAAGGTGCCGATCGGGCCGGCCTATCTTGCCCGCCACGCCGGGCGGGAATGGGAAATGACGGATTGGAAGGGCCGAACCCATCCCTACCGCGACCCCGAACCTGATCCGCAAGATTGAAGGGGGCGCTGCCCCCGTCGCCCTCGCTCCGCCAGGACGCCTCCCCCGGAGTATTTCCAAAAGGTGCAAACCCCTGTCATTGCACCTTTCCCAAATACTCCCGCCGGAGGCGCCTGAGGAGGAGCGCAGGCGACGACGAGGCCGAAAACCGGCGGCAAAGCCGCACCGAAGGATGGTCCATCCTTGCTTGAATTGGCCTTCAAACCGGCGGCGGCGGAAAGTACCTGCAGTCAGCACACAGGCCCAGACAGCATGCCCGGTGATGCACTTTCTCTGGCAGGGGATCAATACCAGGCGTCGACCATCCCTGCCTTGCGCCGGTTGATGAAGTCTGTCAGCCCGTCGCGCAGTCCGATATCAAGCTCGGGGGCCTCGAATTCGGCCAGCCGCTTCTTCCAGGCACGGTTCGCGCGGGTCGCCGCATCGGTCGCCCCCGCGGCCTCCCATTTCTCGAAGGGCTCGGTGTCGGCCAGATCGCTGTCCCAGTAGGCAGTTTGATAATGCGCCATGGTGTGAGAGCAGCCGAAGAAATGATTGCCCGGCCCCACCTCGGCAAAGGCGTCGACCGCCAGCTGGTCATCATCCACCCTCACCCCGTCCAGATAGGCATGCAGGGCACCACAAAGATCGGCGTCCAGCATGAACTTCTCGTAGGACATAGACAGCAGGCCGTCGAGGAACCCGGCAGAATGCAGGATGAAATTGGCACCGCAGTGAATGGCCGCCAGCATCGACATGGTGCCTTCCGTCATGGCCTGGGCATCGGGCAGCTTTGAAGTGGTGAAATTTCCCGAACAGCGAAGCGGCAGGTTCAGGCGCCGGGCCAGCTGGCCGATCACCATCGATCCGATCGCAGGCTCCGGAGTGCCGAAGGTGGGCGAGCCTGAGCGCATCGACATGGACGACAGGAAGTTGCCAAAGATCACCGGGGCGCCCTTGCGCTCCAGCTGTGTCAGCGCACAACCGGCCATGGTTTCGGCAAGGCTCTGCGCTATCGCCCCGGCATTGGTGACCGGCCCCATCGCCCCGCCAAGAATGAAGGGCACCACCACCGCTGCCTGATTGGCCCGCGCATAGGCGCGCAGGGACCGCGTCATGGTGCCATCCCAGACCAGCGGCGAATTCACGTTCACATTGCCGAGAATCACGCAGTTGCGGTCGACGAAATCGGTACCGAACAGGATGCGGCACATCTCGATGCTGTCTTCGCTGCGCTCCTCTGCGGTGACAGAACCCATGAAGGGCCGGTCCGACAGTTCGATATGGGCCATCACCATATCCAGATGGCGCTTGTTCACCGGTACATCGGTCGGTTCGCAGATGGTCCCGCCCGAGTGGTGGAAATGCGGGCTTGCTTGCGCCAGCCTGATGAAATTGCGGAAATCCTCAATGGTGCCAAACCGCCGTCCCCTGTCCAGATCCATGACAAAGGGGCTGCCATAGGCCGGGGAAAACACGACATTGCGGCCACCGATCCGGACGGAATGGGCCGGATTGCGTGCATGCTGGATGAATTCCGCCGGTGCCGAGGCAAGGATTTCACGCAAGAGACCGGGCGGAAACCTGACCAGAGGCCCGTCTACCCTTGCCCCTGCCGCCCTCCACAGATCAAGCGCCACCGGATCATCGCGAAACTCGATACCGGTTTCGGCAAGGATGCGATCCGCCGCCGCCTCGATCCGCAGCAGGTTTTCTTCCGACATGATCTCGTAGGGGGGGATATTGCGCTGGATGTAGGGACGCCCCATGCCGCCGCCCTTGACGGCCCGCTCGGCCTGCCGCGCCTGCCGCCCGGATCGCCCCCGCTGTTCGGTCATGTCCCGCCCCCCTTTTCCGGCTTTCGACCAGATGACCGCAAGCAGCCCCTGAAAGTCCGCGTCGGGCGCGACCGATGAAGGTCTGTTTTCGTCAGCCTTTGCGCCAGAGCCGCAACGGCGACGCCTCCGGCGGGAGTATTTCAAAAAAGGTGCAATGCAACAGGACCAGACCTGCAATTTGCACCTTTTCCAAATACTCCCGCGCGGAGCGCTTCCGAAGACGCGGGTCAGGTAACGACGTCAGGGGTGGTGCGCCCCGTAAACGCCTCCAGCCGCGAAAGCGCATGGGCGGCCCGGATGATCGGGGCCAGCGCGGCCTGGGGGTCATCGTCAAGTCCGTCGGGTCCGGCGGCATCTCGTTCAAGATAGATGCGCAGCGTGGCGCCTTCGGTGCCCGTGCCCGAAAGTCGCAGCACGATGCGGCTGCCATCGGCAAAGAGGATGCGGACGCCCTGTTTCTGACTGAGACTGCCATCGACAGGATCGGCATAGGCGAAATCGTCGGCCGCCCGGATTGTCAGACCTTCGATCGTTTGCCCGACAAGGGAGCCCAGAGATCCGCGCAGAGCCGCCATCAAGGCATCTGCCTTTGCCGTTTCGATTGCCTCGAAATCATGGCGACTGTAGTAGTTGCGGCCAAATTTGCGCCAGTGGTCCTTCAGGATCGCGCGGACGGATTGCTTGCGCACGGCAAGAATGTTCAGCCACAGAAGGATGGCCCAGAGCCCGTCCTTTTCACGGATGTGATCCGATCCTGTGCCAAAGCTTTCCTCGCCGCAGATCGTGGCCTTGCCGGCGTCCAGCAGGTTGCCAAAGAACTTCCACCCCGTAGGTGTTTCGAATTTGGCGATGCCGAGCGCTTCGGCCACCCGGTCCGCCGCCGCCGAGGTGGGCATGGAGCGCGCAACCCCGCTGACGCCCCGTGCCCCGTAGGATGGCGCGAGATGCGCATTGGCCAGCAGAACGGCAAGGCTGTCGGAGGGCGAGACATAGATGCCGCGGCCGACCACCATGTTGCGGTCCCCGTCGCCATCTGACGCCGCGCCGAAATCAGGGGCATCCGATCCCATCATCTCGGCCATCAGCTCATGCGCCCATGTCGGGTTCGGGTCCGGATGCATGCCCCCGAAATCCGGCAGGGGCGTGCCATGCACGACCGTGCCCTTCGGCGCACCCAGCCGGTTTTCAAGGATTTCGACCGCATAGGGCCCGGTGACCGCGCACATGCTGTCCATCCGCATCCGGAAGCCGCCTTCGAACATCGCCCGGATCGCAGGAAAGTCGAACAGGCTTTCCATCAGATCGGCATAATCCGACACGGGATCCACCACATCGACGACCATCTGCCCCAGCTGGTGCCGCCCGATGCACGACAGGTCCACGTCCTGCGCCTCGAGCACCTTGTATTCGGTGATCTCGGTCGTCCTTTGGAACATCGCTTCGGTCACGCCTTCGGGCGCGGGCCCGCCATTGGGCATGTTGAACTTCACGCCGAAATCCCCGTCTGGCCCGCCGGGGTTGTGGCTGGCCGACAGGAT
>JALQTL010000300.1 GCA_023260935.1 Paracoccaceae bacterium | reverse complement strand
TCTGCCGCGCAGCGTGGAAACGGGGCAGATCCTGACCCGGCGGCTCTTGGCAGAAGGCCCGCCTCCGGAGGCAATCCATTACCTGAATGATGCCATGGCCATCGGTGGGCTGCGGGCTTTGCTGGCCGCAGGCATTGCCGTCCCGGACCAGACCTCGGTGATCGGGTTCAACGGAACGGCCTTGCGCCACGCGATCCGCACGCGGCTGACCACGATCGAAGTGCCGTTGCACGAGGTGGGTGAACGCGCCGCCACTGCGCTTGTCCGCCCTGTGCCGGGCAGCGCGGGGCCCGATGTCGATCTTGTCTCTGTCCGGCTGGTGCATGGCACCACGGTCCGCGGCCTGGGCGACAGGTCACCGGGCTGACCGCCCCTATCCCTGCCGGGGAAAGGCCAGATCCACCTCGGACCGCGCGCCGTTGACCCGGATCACCACTGCCCCGCGCAATTGCCCGGCAAAATGATGCAGCATCCGTCGCGGCAGGGCCGTCAGGCCCGACAGCGTTTCGGGCTGGAATTCCGGCACCAGCGGCCCCTTCACTGAAAGGCAAACCTGCCCGTCTTCCTCGGTAAGCGAGATGACAACATCTTCCATCCGGTCCGGCCGGGCGGCGAAATGGCACCCGATGATCTCTGCCAGCGCCAGCGCCAGCGGTATCGCCGCCTCTGCCGGCATCCGAAGGGCCTGAAAATCCTTTCGGGCCACCCCGGCGGCAATGCCGTGAATATCCTTCAGGCGGCGCACCACACCTGACAGGATCTGATCCATCGGCACATCATGCGCCCCGGTCACACTGTACAGGCTGGTATGGGTCGAGGACAGCGCAATGACCCGGTTGCTCAGCCCGTCAAGAACGTGGCGCAGGGCTTCGTCAGACGTTTCGCGGCGATACATCCGCAGGATGGCGGCAATGATCTGAAGACTGTTGCCACTGCGGTGGTTCACCTCGCGCAGCAGCCTGTCCTTGTCCACCAGCAGGTTCTGCAATTCGGCTTCGTCCTGCGCGATGGTCTGGGCAAGCGCCTCATAGACCGCATGCAGACGGCGGATTTCTCGCGGGGCATCGGCAATATCGGGGATCACGATCCGTTTCCTGTCGGTCATGTAATCCGACATCGATTTGGCAAGCTGGCGCACATGCCGCACGACAAGCCGGCCCGAGGCCATGGCCGCCGCCATCAGGGCGGCAAGCCACGTCAGAACCGGCAGCAGATAGGGGGCAAAGGGGCTGGCCGATGCCCAAAGCCCGGTCCCCTCGCGTTCCCAGACGGCCAGCAGAAACAGATCGCGGGCTACCGGTGTGACTGAAACGGCCCGGTCGCCCATGGCGTCATGGTGATAGGATGGCGTCCCGCTGCGCGCGGCAAGCTGGCTGATATCGATGTCTTCGGGCAGCGCCGTCCGAAGATCGATCCCGGGGTCCGAGGCCACCAGCAACCTGCCATCGCCCGTCAGCGTGGCAAGATAGGCGGGCCGCCACAGGGCCACGGGCGCGGCATAATCATCGGGGGCGACGGAAAGATAGGGCAGCGAGATCGCCACGATCCCGATCTGGGTGCCCGCCCCATCACGCACCGGATGGCCCACCCCCACGACCGCCGTTCCCGAAACCGGCCCTTCTGGGTTGAATACCAGCGACGGGCCGGCGTCAGCGGCCATCTGCCGAAACAGTGGCTGATCTGAAAAATCGAAGACCTGCCCGGTCGAGGAACAGGTCATCATCCCCGTCATCGGAATGAAGGCCACAAGGCTGGCGGCCGGAATATCGCGCGCCACCGCCGCAACACGGCGCGGGCAGCTTTCCCCTTCGCCCAGATCATCCGACAACGCCGCCGCCAGCACGCGGGCGGAAATCTGCGCTTCCTTGATCAGGTCTATCTGAGGCTGCACAGCCTGCAAGGACGCACCGGCAATTGCCTCAAGCGTCGAGGCGGCAACCTCGCGCTGGGCCTTCTGGGCCTGCACCACTGACAGAACCCCCAGCGGCAAAAGGGCAAGCACCAGCGTAAAGCCAAGGCGAAAGCCAAGGCTGTCTGAAAGCTTCAGCGCGGGCCGCCAGCGGTTCAAGATGCGGCTGCGGTGGCGCGCAACACAACCGCCTGAGTGGCGCCATCTGTTCCCGAAAACAGATCTTCGCCATCTTCCAGATGCAACAGTTCTGCCAGACGCTTGCGTGCCCGGCTGGTGCGGCTTTTCACGGTGCCAACGGCAACGCCCATCATCTCGGCCGCTTCCTCGCAGGTAAAGCCTGATGCGCCCACCAGTATCAGCACCTCGCGGTGTTCGGGGCTTAGCGCGTCAAAGGCGGCCTGAAAATCCTTGAACGCCAGCCGCGCCTCGTGGGCGGGGCGCTCTGAAAGCTGCGAGGCATGCGCGCCGTCCACATCGGGCACTTCGCGGCGGGTCTTGCGCAGCGATGAATAAAAGGTGTTGCGCAGGATCGTGAACAGCCAGGCATCAAGGTTTGTTGCGGGATCGAACTTTTCCATGTTCGACCATGCCTTCAGGATGGTTTCCTGCACCAGATCATCGGCGCGGCTGACATCCCGCGTCAGACTGATGGCAAAGGCACGCAGGCGCGGAATGGCCCCGGCAAGCCTGTCACGCGGATCGGGCGCGGCGTTATCGGCGGCTGTCATTGCGCGTCATCGCGGCTGGCGCGATCCTTTTCCTGAAGCTGTGCCAGAAGATCACGAAACCGGTCTGGCAGGCCTTCTTCCAGCGCGTTGGCATAAACCCGCTTCAGGTTTTCATCGATCTGCGCCCTGATCGCCTGCCGCTTGGGCGCATCCTTATCCTTTTCCTTGGTCATCTTGCCTGCATCCAGCCTTTCATCCATGGGCACACTGATCCGAACGCATCCCGGCCCATCTGGTTCCCTGCAAATTTCCGTCAGCGAAAAAATACTTCATCCTCCCGGGAACCGAACGAGGGAATCGGCGTTTGGTTCCGGATGATGAGAGATCAGATGGAGATCCCCCGATGCCTGAACAGGACACGGTTGACCTTTCGGCCATGGTGGCCCGCCACCTTCCCTATCTGCGCCGCTATGCGCGGGCGCTGACGGGCAACCAGTCCAGCGGCGACCGTTATGCCGTGGCGGTGCTTGAATCGGTGGTGGCAGACCCCGGCCTTCTGCGCCGGCAGGATGACCCGAAGGTTGCGCTTTTCTCGGTCCTGCATTCGATCTGGTCCAGTTCCGGCTCTCCCGTGGCCGAGGCGGATACGGGCATTGCCGCCGCCGCGCAGGCGCATCTGGCCGGCCTTACCCAGAACTCGCGAGAGGCGTTGTTGCTGAACACGATCGAAGGCTTCAGCCTGAACGATGTGGCCGCCATCATGGGGATAGGCCCCGAAGAGGCGGGGCTTCTGGTCAACACCGCTTTGGCCGAGATGGAGGCCACAGTCGCAGGGGCCGTGCTTGTGATCGAGGATGAGGCGATCATCGCCATGGATATCGAGGCGATCGTGGAAGGAATGGGCCATCGCGTCACGGCCAATGCCCGCACCCATGCCGAAGCGGTGGCCATGGCGGCGGCCGACCGGCCCGATCTGATTCTGGCGGATATCCAGTTGGCCGACAATTCCTCGGGCGTCGAGGCGGTGAACGATATCCTTGGCCAGTTCAGCGCCATTCCGGTGATCTTCATCACGGCCTTCCCCGAACGGTTGCTTACCGGCGAACGCCCCGAACCCGCCTTCCTGATCAACAAGCCCTACACGGAAGAGCAGGTTCGTTCGGCGGTCAGTCAGGCGCTGTTCTTTTGCTCTACCGATACGCTGCACGGGTGAACATTTGCGGCAGTTCCGCCCAGCCTGACGGGGCAAAGGGCAAGACCCACCCGCAGGCTGGCGGCCAGTTGCCGATACAGGTCTTCGTCACCGCAGCCGAGGCCTATCCGGCACTGGAGCGTGCATTTCTGGCCGCCCGGCATGAGGTGATCGCCGGGTTCCGGGTGTTTGACCTTGGCACAGGCCTGCGGTGCCCCGAAGGTCGGGCGGTGGGCAAGACCTGGCTGGATCTGGTGGCTCATACCTTGCGGCGGGGCGTGGCGGTCAAGATCATCTTGTCGGATTTCGATCCCGTGGCCCGCCCGCGCCTGCACAGGGCCACATGGCCCACGGTGCGGATGCTGTATGCGGCGGCGGAAATGGCAGGTCCGGGCGCGCGTCTGACCGTGGTGCCCGCCATGCATGATGCCGCGGCTGGCCTTGCCCCACGGACGCTGCTTTGGCCCATGATCCTGTCGCGGCTTATGCGCACGACGGGCTGGCTGCGCGGGCTTTTGCCCCCGTTGCGCCAGACCGCGCTGCGCGACATGCCGGGGGTGCGCAGGTTGCTGACCAATGCGGCGGATGATCGCCCGCGCCCGCGGCTTTTGCCGGTGCCGCCGCTGTTTCCCGTAACGCATCATCAAAAACTGGCAGTGTTCGATGGCTGCCGGCTTTACATTGGCGGGCTCGATCTGGATGAGCGTCGCTATGATACGCCCAGCCACCGCCTGCCCGGCCATGAAACTTGGCACGATGTGCAATTGATGGTCGAAGGCCCGGTGGCTGGCGATGCCCGGGCGCATCTGCAAGGCTTTCTGACAACGGTTGCGGCCAATGCGCCCCCCGCCGCCGCAACGCCAGACCGGCAGGGCCTGCGCCTTGTGCGCACGCTTTCCCGCCGGCGGGTGCGCGGGGCCGCCCGCTCTCTGGCGCCCGAACCTCTTGTCGCCGAAATCGAGGAAGCGCATCATCATGCCATCGGGCAGGCTTCCCGACTGATCTATATCGAAACCCAGTATTTTCGTGACCGCCGGCTCAGCCGCCTTCTGGCTGCCGAGGCGCGGCGAAAACCAGACCTTCAGATGATTTTGATCCTGCCCGCAGCGCCGGATGACGTGGCCTTTGACGGCGCCACGGGGCTGGATGCGCGGCTGGGAGAGTTCCATCAGGCGCGTGCCCTTCGCATCCTGAAAAAGGCCTTTGGCCAGCGGCTGTTCGTGGGTGGGGCAGCACAGCCGCGCCGCACGGGGGCGACCGGCCGCGAACAACTGCACGGGGCGCCGTTGGTCTATATTCATGCCAAGGTCAGCATCTTTGACGATCATCAGGCCATCGTTTCTTCGGCCAATCTGAATGGCCGGTCACTGCGTTGGGATACAGAGGCAGGGCTGGTTCTTTCCCGCCCGGAAGAGGTAAAGGCCCTGCGTTTGCGCCTGATGTCCCATTGGTTGCCCGAACGTGCGGGGAAGCCGTTTTTCGACCCTGACACGGCGGTAAGGGCATGGGCGGAGCTGGCCGCCCGCAATGCCAGAACTGCCCCCGAACAGCGGCGTGGGTTCCTGTTGCCCTATGATATCCGTTCGGCCGAAGTCTTTGGCCGCGACCTGCCACTGCTGCCGGAAGAACTTGTCTAAGACCGCCCCTTTCGGTCGCCCCGGCCTATCGGTCGGGCGCCGGATTCAGCGGAAACCGGATCTTGATGTGCAGGCCACCCGGGGTGAAATCGCGGGTTAGCGTGCCTTTCAGCTCTCCTCTCAGGCTGGCGTCAATCAGTCGGGAACCGAACCCCGCCGGACCGATGCCTTCACTGGTGTCGTGGCTGAATTCCTCTGTCCAGTCGATCGTCAGCGTCCTTGGCTGGCCGGCCGGGCCGGGCCCCACGTCCCAGCGGATTTGCAGCCCCGACCCCTGGGGCGAAAGCCCGCCGTATTTCATCGCATTCGTTGTCAGCTCATGCGCCACCATGGCAAAGGCATGGGCCTGGCGTTCATCCAGCGTAACCTGTGGCCCGTCGATCTGACGGGCTATTTCATCTGCTTCCAGCGATTGCCGCAATTCGGTGCCAAGGATCGATCGCAGATCGGCTTGCGGCACTGCGGTGCCGGCAAGGATTTCCTGCACCGCCGCCATGGCCTGCAAACGGGCATCGAAAGCATCGGTAAAGCTGCGCACATCGCTGGCCCCGCGGGCGCTTTGCCGGGCGATGGATTGGATACGGGCGATATGGTTCTTGATCCGGTGCTTCATTTCCTGAAGCAGCAATCCGCGGTATTCCGCCTCGCGCTCGGCCGAGGCCGCACTCTCCCGCGCAAGCTGGGCCTCGTGCTGGCGCACGGTGGCCAGAAATGCCGTGGCAATGGCAAACAGGAAAGAGCTGACCCCCACCAGAAGGCTGCCCAGATGGCGCCGCAGGGCAGGCGGCGGGTCTGCTTCGGCCATGGAAAAGACCCACAGCCTGCCAAGGATCGGCACACTGCGTTCCAGCCGCATCGCACCTTGGGGGGCAGGGGTGGCATCGGCGTGAATCATGGTATCGGGCAGGGCCGCATCATGAATGGACAGTGTGACGGGCAGGGGCGGCCCGGACGAAAGCGCCGCGGTCGCAAAATCGCTGCCACGAAAGGGCGCATAGACAAAGCCAAGAGCCTGACGGCCGGGGTCTGGCTGATGGGCCAGATAGATCAGAAAGCCGCTTTGCTTTTCATCGGTGATTTCCTGCACCAGTTGCACCGGCCCGCTAAGCTGCGGGGTGCCGCTTTGCATGGCGCTGTCCATGGCGGCGCGGCGGATATCATCGGAATACATGTCAAACCCCAGCGCGGCCAGATTGCGATCTGTCGCCGGCTCGATCAGGATGATCGGCGTGCGCCGGGTTTGCTTGGTTTCGGGATAAACCCGGGTTTCAAGCTGGTAGGACCGGAAGATGGACCCAAGCGCCTCTTCGTCCTCGGCGGGGCCGATCATCCGGGCATAGCCGATGCCCTGAATACCGGGAAGATCCTTTTCGATATCGATGGTGGCAAGAAACCTGCCAAAGCTTTCCCGCGTGACCCGCCCTTCCGACGCCGCAAAAAGCCCTCGCGTGGCCTGAAGCAGCACAACATGTTCCTGAAGGCGGGTCACGATCCGGTCGATGGCCAGATCGGCGGCGCGTTCGAATTCCGTCTGCGCATTGCGCACTTCGCCAAGCCAGACGGCCCGGGTCATCAGAACCCCCAGCAAAAGTGCCGCAACAAAGGCGATCTGGGGCACGAACACCTTGATCCGTTCGATCATGCGACAGTACCCCTTGCACCGGAACAGGGCGCCACCACGAAAAGGAAAAGCCTGACCCCTGCGCCTGCGGAGGATCGTCCCCGATCATGCGGGGGCTGTCAATCAGGGCGCGGCGTCACCTTGCCCTGTCAGGCGCGGCGCCGTCGTGCAGCAGTGCGGCAAGGCCTTCACGATAGCCGGGATAGATCAGCCGAACGCCCAGTTCGGTCTTGATCCTGTCGTTCCGCACCCGCTTGCTTTCGGAATAGAAGCTGCGCGCCATCGGTGTCAGATCGGCCTGATCAAAGGGAATGGCCGGTGGCTCTGGCAGGCCCAGAAGATGCGCGGCATGGGAAAGCACGTCTTCGGGCGGGGCGGGATCATCATCGCAGACATTATAGGCCGCGCCGGGGTTCGGGTGGGCCATGCTTGCGGCCAGAACCTGCACGATGTCATCCACATGAATGCGCGAAAACACCTGACCGGGCTTGATGATCCGCCGTGCCGAGCCGTCGCGCACCTTTTCAAACGGGCCACGCCCGGGGCCATAGATGCCTGCCAGTCGGAACACATGCACCGGCAGGCCCGTGGCCTGCCACTGCGCTTCGGCCAGAACGCGCTGCTCGCCCCGGCGGCTGGTCGGGGTCAGCGGCGTGCTCTCGTCAACCCAGGCTCCCTGATGATCCCCGTAAACCCCGGTTGTGGAAAGATAGCCCACCCACTCCGGCCGGGCGGTGGCGATCTGCGGGCCCGCCGCGGCAAGAAAGGGGTCGCCCCCCGCATCCGGCGCGGCCGAGGCAAGAATGTGGCTGGCCCCGGCCAGTGCTGGCGCCAGATCACCGGGCCAAAGCAGCGGCTCTACCCCTTCGGCGCGCAGCATCTCGGCGCGCGATGGATCTCGGACGGTGCCGATCACCCGCCATCCCTGCGGAATCAAAAGGCGCGCAAGCGCCCGTGCGGTATAGCCATGTCCAAGGGAAAGCAGTGTTTTCATAGCTCGGACTATCGGCTTGTGCGGCGGCAACCGCAAGCTGCTTGATCACCACGCCCCCGACCGCCATGATCGGCGCCATGAGCGATCTGGACAAGGCCTATGCCCTGAACGGCCCGGAAGACTGCGCCCGGCTATATGCCGATTGGGCGGCCAGCTATGACGCGGGCTTTGCGGCAGACATGGATTATCGCCTGCCCGCCCATGTGGCGGCGGCGTTTCTTGCCCATGGTGGCGGCCCGGGTGGCCCTGTGCTGGATGTCGGGGCAGGCACCGGGCTTCTGGCGGCGGCCCTGCGGGAACAGGGTCTGACAGCCGAAATCGACGGCATCGACCTGTCGCCCGACATGCTGGCGCGGGCGCAAGAGAAACGGCTTTACACCCGGCTTGTCGCTGCCGATGTCACGCAGCCCCTTGCATTGCCGCGGGCCTATGCCGGCATCGTTTCATCCGGCACCTTCACCCACGGCCATGTCGGCCCCGACGCGCTGGGTCATCTGGAGGCGGTTGCCGCCCCCGGGGCGCTGTTTGCGCTGTCGATCAATGCCGGGGTCTATCGTGACAAGGGTTTTGACATCGCGCTGTCACGGCGCCCTTCCGTTACCCTGATCGAGGTGTCGATCTATGGTCCGCGGGCCCGCGCGGGCACGGATGGCCATGCCGATGACCGCGCGCTGATCGCGCTGTGGCGCCACCCCGGTTAGGGGGGCAGCGCCTGTGCGGTTTTCATGCCTATTCGGCTGCGGCAAGGGGTGCGGCGGGCGGCACGGGGCGCGTTGCCGCATCGATCCGGTCGCGCAAGGACCGCTGCTCGGCATCCAGCAGGGCGATCCGTTCGGCCAGAACCTCGGGCGGGGGGGCTTCGGGTTCCTCTTCCTTCTTTCCGATCAGACGGCTGAACAGCAGACCCAGCAGACGGCTGAGGTCATCCATGATCAGATAGAAAGCCGGAACCACGACAAGGCTGAGAACGGTCGACACGATGATGCCCCCCATCACCGCAATCGCCATGGGCGAACGGAAAGTGCCGCCTTCGCCCACGCCCAAAGCCGAAGGCAGCATCCCCGCCGACATGGCGATGGACGTCATCACGATGGGCCGCGCCCGTTTGTGCCCCGCCTCGACCACAGCCGCGATGCGGCTCATGCCCCGGCGGCGCATCTCGATGGCGAAGTCGATCAGCAGGATCGCGTTCTTGGTCACGATCCCCATCAGCATCAGCAGCCCGATCATCACCGGCATCGACAGCGGGTTCTGGGTCAGGATCAGTGCTGCCGCCACGCCGCCAATGGCTAGGGGCAGGGAGAGAAGGATGGTGAAAGGCTGGATCACCGACTTGAACAGAAGGATCAGCACCGCCAGAACCAGAAACAGCCCCATCACCATGGCGTTGACAAAGCTGGTTACAAGTTCCGCCTGAACCTCGGCATCGCCCGAAGGCCGCACGATGACCGATGCAGGCAGCGTCAATCCGGAAACCACCTCGTCAAACCGCTTGGTGGCGGTGTCCAGCGGCACGCCGACCGGCAGGTCAGCCCCCAGCGTGGCCACGCGCTGACGGTTGAAGCGCTTGATCGTGGCGGGGCCTTCCGACACCACGATTTCCGCCACGGCCGACAAGGGCACGGTCGCGCCGGTTGCGGTGGCCACCTTCAATGCCGCGATCCGGTCAAGATTTTCGCGCGAGGCATTGTTCAGGCGCACGCGGACCGGAATCAGCCGGTTATCGGTCGAAAGCTTGGCCAGCGCCGCGTCATTATCGCCAATCGTCGCCACCCGAAGGGTTGCGGCTATGGCCTGCGTGGTGATGCCCAGACGGGCAGCCTCGTCCAGCCGCGGAACCACCTGAATCTCGGGCCGGGGCAGGGTACTTTCGGCGGACACGTTTACCAGCAGCGGTTCGTCTGACAACGCCTGTTCGATGGTGGCGACAGCCTGCTTCAGATCAGCCTCGTCCGGCGACAGCACATTATAGGAAACCGGCCGTCCCCCGGCCCCGGGTCCGCCCAGCTTGAACGCCCGGATATCGGGGATGGAGGCAAGGCGCGAAATCACCTCGGCCTCGATCTCGACCTGAGGGCGGGTGCGCATCGTCGTTTGATGGGCCGGCACAAACTGTCCGACAAGCGGCAGCTTTCCGGCCAGTTCCAACAGCTTGCTTTGCAGGGAAACATCGCGCTTTTCCAGCAGGACAAGCATGTTGGCGCGGCGGATATCGCGATCGCCCAGGGGCGATGACCCGCCGATGACCAGAATATGCTCGATCCCATCGACATCCTTCACGGCCTGACGCATCGCCTCTGTGGTGCGATCCGTTTCGGCCAGCGTGGCCCCGGGCGGCAGTTCAACGGATACCGCAAAGCGGTTTTCATCATCGGGCGGGAACAGGTTGCCGGGCACCTGGCTCATCAGGATGACCGAATAGATCACCACGCCAACCGCCACCACCAGCGTCAGATAATACGCCGGAAAGCGGAACCGGGTCTTGCCGATCCGCGGCATGGCGGTGGATTTGCGCACAAGCCACAGATAGCCGCGCATGAAGGCGCCATCGCCCTTGTGATCCTCGGCCGCATCCTTCGACCGCATCAGATAGGCCGCCATCATCGGCGTGATCAGTCGGGCCACCAGAAGGGAGAAGATGACCGATATGGCCACCGTCAGCCCGAACTGCGCGAAATACTGGCCCGGAATCCCGGGCATGAAGCTGACGGGCACGAACACGGCCACGATGGTCATCGTGGTGGCAATCACCGCCAGCCCGATTTCATCGGCTGCATCGATGGCGGCGCGATAGGGCGATTTTCCCATGCGGATATGCCGGGCGATGTTCTCGATCTCCACGATCGCATCATCGACCAGAATCCCGGTGGCAAGCGTCAGCGCCAGAAAGGACACAAGGTTCAGCGAAAAGCCCAGCAGGTCCATCAGCCAGAAGGTCGGCACGGCGGAAAGCGGCAGGGCAATCGCCGAAATCAGCGTCGCGCGCCAGTTGCGCAGGAACAAAAGCACCACCAGAACGGCCAGAAGCGCACCTTCCATCAGCGTGGAAATCGCCGCTTCGTAATTGCCGCGCGTGTAATGCACGGCATCGTCGATCAGTTGGATCCGCACGTCCGGGTATTTGGCCTGCACCTCGGCCAGGGCGGTTTCGATGGTTTCGGCCACCGTCACCTCTGACGCCCCCTTGGCCCGGTAGACCGAGAATACCACTGTCGGATCGCCATCCCGGCGCCCGAAGGATTTGGGTTCCTGATATGTGTCGATCACCTCTCCCAGCTCGGAAAGGCGGACATGGCGGCCCGAGGGCAGGGCGATGGTCGTCTGAGCCAGTGCCGCCGCGGTATCCTGATTGCCAAGGGTGCGGATCGACTGTTCGCCAACCCCCAATTCCGCCTTACCAGAGCCTACATTGGCATTTGTCAGCGCCAGTTGCTGGCTGACGGCAAGCGCGGTGATGCCATGACTGCCCAGCATCACGGGGTCAAGTTCTACCCGGATTTCGCGGTCAGCCCCGCCGTAGCGATCCACCCGGCCAATCCCCGGGCGACCCTGCAAGGCGCGTGTCAGCGTATCGTCGACAAACCACGAAAGCTCTTCCAGCGTCTGCCCGGGGGATGAAACGGCATAGGTCAGGATTGCCTGGCCTTCCACGTCAATCCGGGTGACGATGGGCGCCTCGATATCGCTTGGCAGGTCGCCGCGGATACGGTCCACGGCATCCTTCACATCCTGCACCGCCTTGTCGGTGGCAATTTCCATGCGGAATTCCACCGTGGTCGTCGAAACACCATCCGAGATCGTCGAAGTGACGTTCTTCACCCCGGTGATCCCGGCCACCGAATCTTCTACTTCCTTGGTGATCTGGGTTTCCATTTCCGCCGGCGCGGCGCCGGGCTGTGCCACGGTGATGGCCACCAGCGGCACGTCGATATTCGGGAAACGGGTGATCGGCAGGGTCTGGAACGATTGCCAGCCCAAAAGCATCAGAAGAAAGAACCCAAGCAGCGGGGCCACGGGGTTGCGGATGGACCATGCCGAAAAGTTCATCTCAACCCTCCTTGCCCAGCGCGGGAACAGGATTGATGTGATCGCCCGGCTGGACGAAAGACCCCGCCTTGATCACAACCTGATCCTGCGCCGCAAGGCCCGAGACGATTTCGACCCAGCCGCTGTCGCGGATGCCCAGCGTGACAGGTACGCGTTCGATGACGCCGTTCACCACCCGCATCACCGTGGACGTGCTGCCATCGGTGCCGATGGCTGTTACCGGCACGGCCAGCGTGTCGCGCGCGGCCACGATGATCTCGGCCTCGGCGAACATGCCAGACCGCAGCAGATCGGGCTGGTCCACCATGATCCGGGCCTTGCCAAGGCGCGTTGTGGCGTCGATCGTCGGCTCGATCAGCCGGACGGTGCCGGTCAACGGGTCAGGCAGGCCGACCAGCCGAAGGTTTGCCTTCTGGCCCACCTTGATGCGCAGCATATCGGCTTCGGTGACTTCAGCCCGCAGCTCCAGCGCACCATCGCGGATGATGCTGAACATCGGCGCCCCGGCGGCCGAAGCGACAGCCCCGATCACCGCATTGCGGGCGCTGATCTCTCCGGCGAAGGGGGCTTTCACCTCGGTCCGGCTAAGTTGCAGTTCAACATCGGCCAGTTGCGCTTCCACCAGCGCCAGCTGGGCCCGCGCGGCCTCCAGCGACTGGGTGGCGATGGTTGCCCGGGCGGTGGCGGCAATGGCATTCGCGCTGGCCGTATCGGCCGCGGCCTGCGAGGCAGAGCCCTGCTGGCGCAGTTTGGCGGTGCGTTCGTTCACCCGCTGGGCTTCGTCTGCGGCCGTGCGCGCCTCCAGCATCTGCGCTTCGGCCTGGGCAATGGTGGCCCGGGCAGCGGCGCGCGAAGCGGTAAACTGGCTTTTCTGCAATTCCAGCGTGGTTTTCGACAACACGGCCAGAACCTGCCCTTCGACGACATCATCGCTGACATCTGCAAGCAGCGCTTCGATGGGCTGACCTTCGATCAGCGGCGCCACCTGAACCATCTCGACCGGGGCAATCAACCCGGTGGCGATGATGCGTTCCTGCATGGGGCGACTTGCCACCGTGGTGACGGCAATGGCAGGCAGCGTCGCCTCCCGCTCGGCGGGGGCGTTGGTTGCGGCGCTGGCGGTTTCGGCATGTAGCGCAGAACCCAAAGGCATCGTCAGCAGACAAAGAGTCAGAGAAATGAAAACGGCACGCATTCCGACAAGCCTTTCAGGCAGATTGGGAAATATCATTCAGGGTTCGGTCGATGGTCTGCATCACCAGATGGCGAAGCGCGTCACGCTCTGGTGCATCGGGGCGGTTCATGGCGCTGGCCTTGACCAGCATCACGATCAGCATCGCTTGGGCTGACCATTTCTGTGCCGCCACTTCGGGGGTGCAGCCCGTGGCGCGGGAAAACACCGTGGTCAGGTAGCTGACCAGTTCTTCCTCCATCCGCCGGGCGGCGGCGCCGATATCGGGCTTGCGCAGGGCTGCGGCGGTGATTTCGGCCCAAAGCTGGCCATCCGCCGCACAATGGGCGCCTGCGATGCGTTTCCAGATGGTTTCCCGCAGGGCCACAAGCGGGCGTTCATGGCCAAGGATCGCGTGGAAATCGCGGGTCAGCTCTTCCATGTCGCGGGCAATCAGCGCCTCGACAAAGGCCGATTTCGACGGGAAATAGCGATAAAGGTTCCCCACACTCATCCCGGCCTGACGTGCAAGATCCTGCATCGACGCGCCGTCAAACCCCTTTTCCGCAAAGGCTGTGCGCACGCTGTCCAGAATGATGGCGGTGCGCTGATCTGTGGAAGCGGGCGGTGTTGGCACGGGGGTCAGGGAGGTCATCTGCTGCGATCTGATGAATGAACGTTCATTCAGCAGATAGACGAGCCGAAAGAAACGTCAAGCCGGATCTGTTGTTTTGCCGAAAGTGGCGGGGTGGAAAATGCGCCTACGCCCCGAAAAGTGATGAAATGCGCGCAATTTCGGCCTGTCCCAACGGCATTGCACGCGCCCCGGTGTCTGGGTCCGGCCCTATGTCAGCCGCAAGAGCAGGCCCATCAGCACCTGCCTTTCAGCATCCGACAGCGGGCCAAGAGTGCGGTCGGAAACGGCAAGCGCCCGTTCTTTCGTGGCGCGGAACAGCGTGGCACCTGCCGCGGAAAGGGTGACGGTCAGCCGCCGCCGATCCTCGGGGTCCGGTGCGGTTGTCACCAGACCTTGGCGCGACAGGCGGTCAACCACCCCTTTGACCGTGGCCCCGTCCATCCCGGTTTCACGGCCCAGCAGATTCTGTGACAGGGGGCCCATCTGGGCAAGCCGTGCCAGCACGGCGAACTGTGTCGTCGTGACCTGCGGGATGGCCTCTGAAAAGATCGCCAGATGCCGCTGCGTGACCCGCCGCAGCAGATAGCCGATCTGATCGTCAAGGACATAATCCGATCGCTTCTCCATCCTTTCCGATTAGACCTGCCGGCGCTTTGGCGCAAGCACCATCGGCCCACGAAGACGGCCGTTGACAGGGGCAACGCCGGGCCGCAAACTGATTTGCACACAAACAAAAGGGCCGGTGCAATCGGCCATGAACAGGGAGGTCACATGAACGCCTTTGCGCGTCCGCAGACCTTGCAGGATGCCCTTTCCCTTCTGGGGTCGGGCCGATGGCAGCCGCTTGCCGGTGGCACCGATATTTATCCCGGCATGCGGCAAAGCCTTCCGGGCCAGGTTCTGGACCTGACGGCGATCAAGGGGCTTTCGGGGATCTCTGGCAGTGATGATCTGCGGATCGGGGCCTGCACCACATGGTCTGAACTGGCTAAGGCCAAGCTGCCCCCGGCCGCCCGCGCCCTGCAACAGGCGGCGCTGATGGTGGGCGGGCGCCAGATCCAGAATGCGGGAACCATCGGTGGCAACCTGTGCAACGCCTCGCCCGCCGCCGATGGCGTGCCGCCGCTTCTGGCGCTGGATGCAAGGGTAGAGCTTGCCAGCCCCCGCGGAACGCGCCAGCTTGCCCTGCCCGATTTCCTTTTGGGCCCCCGGCGCACCGCCCGTGCGCCCGATGAACTGCTGACGGCGGTGATCCTGCCGGCGGCGTCGCTTGACGGTGGGTCGGCCTTTGTCAAACTGGGCGCGCGGGCCTATCTGGTGATCTCGATCGCCATGGTTGCCGCGCGCCTCAGCCTGCGCGATGGCCAGATTTCTGCCGCTGCGCTGGCGGTAGGCGCCTGTTCTGCCACCGCCCGCCGCCTGCCGGAAATAGAGGCGGCGCTGACCGGCCTTTCCGCCGCTTCGGCAGGTGAAGCGATGACAGAGGCCGCCGTTGCCCGCGCCCTTTCCCCAATCGATGACGTGCGCGCCACCGCTTCCTATCGCACCAGCGCTGCCACCCACCTTCTGCGCCGCGCCGTGGCAGAGGCCCTTCAATGATCAGCTTTGCCCTGAATGGTGAACCCGTCCATCTTGATCTGGACCCGACCACCCGCCTGACAGAAGCCCTGCGCGAAACCCTTGGCCGCAAGGGCACGAAGGTGGGCTGTGACGCCGGCGATTGTGGCGCCTGCACGGTGATGCTGGACGGCGCTCAGGTCTGCGCCTGTCTTGTGCCCGTGGGCCGGGTAGCGGGCCGGCAGGTGGAAACCGTGGAATCCCCGGCCCCCGATCTGGATCGCCTGAAGCGCGCCTTTCTTCGCCATGGCGCGGCGCAATGCGGCATCTGCACGCCCGGAATGCTGATGGCGGGGGTAGATCTTCTGCGCCGCACGCCCCGCCCGACGGAAGCCGAGGTTCAGGATGCGCTGGGCGGGGTGCTGTGCCGCTGCACTGGTTATCGCAAGATCATTTCCGCGATCTGCGATGTTGATGAAGCGCCAGCAGAGCCAGTTGCCGATGGCGCCATCGGCCAGTCTTTGCCGCGGCTGGATGGCGCGGCAAAGGTTGCCGGCGACAATTTCGGTGCCGATGAGGCCCTCGAAGGTTCCCTCCTGCTGGCGGCCATCCGCTCTCCTCACCCCCATGCGGCCTTTCGCTTCGGCGATCTGGCCGCCTATGCCGCGCGCCCGGGTGTGGCCGGGGTCTTTACTGCGGCCGATATTCCGGGCCGCAATCTTTTTGGCGCCATCCCCCCCTTCGCCGACCAGCCTGCCCTTGCCGAAAGCCCTGCCCGGTTCCGCGGCGAATGCGTGGCCCTTGTGGCCTTTGAACCCGGAACAGACCCTGATACGGCGGGATTCCCGATCACCTGGGAACCGCTTGAGGCGCTGATCACCCCGGCCGAGGCCGAGGCGCAGGGCGCCCCGCGCCTGCACGCCTCCCGCCCCGACAATCGCCTGATCGAAGGGCAGGTGATCAAGGGCGACAGCCACCGCGCGCTGGAAGAGGCGGCACATGTCATCGAAGGGCATATGCAGACTTCCTTCGTCGAACACGCCTATATCGAACCCGAGGCCGGGTCGGCATGGATGGAAGACGGGGTTCTGGTCATCCGCGCCTGCACGCAGGCGCCGGTCATGGACCGTGACGAAACCGCGGCCGTTCTGGGCCTTCCGGCAGACCGGCTGCGCATCATTCCCTCGGCCGTTGGCGGTGGCTTCGGATCGAAGCTCGATGTCAGTCTTCAACCGCTTCTGGGCCTTGTCACGCTGAAGACCGGGCGCCCCTGTCGCATGATCTATTCCCGGGCCGAAAGCATGGCCTCCACCACAAAGCGCCACCCGGCCGAAATGACGGGTCGTATCGGCTGCGATGCGACCGGTCGCATCGTGGCGCTTGAATTTGACGGCCGCTTCAACACCGGCGCCTATGCCAGCTGGGGCCCTACCGTGGCAAATCGCGTGCCGGTCCATGTCTCTGGCCCCTATCGCACGCCGCATGTTACCGCCCGGGCCCGCGCAGTGCATACGCATGGGCCGATCTCTGGTGCCTTCCGCGGCTTTGGCGTGCCCCAGGCGGCACTTTGGCAGGAAACCATCTATGACCGGCTGGCCGAAAAGGTCGGGCTTGACCGGCTGGAATTCCGTATCCTGAACGCGTTGGAAGACGGCGATGCCACGGCAACCGGACAGGTGCTTCAGGCCGCGGGCATCGCGCCCTGCCTGCGCGCCTTGCGCCCGCACTGGGCCCGCGCCCTGCAAGAGGCGCGCCCGGGCCGTCGCGGCGTCGGCGTTGCCTCCTGCTGGTATGGTTGCGGCAACACCGCGCTGCCCAATCCATCGACCATCCGCATCGGCCTGTCCCGGGACGGAAAGGTGATGCTGCACCAAGGGGCGACGGATATCGGGCAGGGCGCCAATACGGTGATCAGCCAGATTGCCGCCGCAGCCCTCGGCCTGCCGGTGGCCAGCTTTTCGCTGATCGGCCCCGATACGGCCTTGACACCGGACGCGGGCAAGACCTCGGCCAGCCGGCAAACCTTTGTCACCGGGCGCGCAGCACAGGCCTCTGCCACGGCCCTGCGTGCGGCGATCCTGCGCCTTGCCAATGCGGGGGATGGGGCGAAACTGGCCTTGTCAGATACGGTTCTGACCGTCAGCGATGGCCCCACCCGCCGGCAGATCGCCCTTGTCGACTTGCCGCCCGACCGCTTCGGCTACGCCCTCTCGGCCGAGGCCACCTATGACCCGCCCACCGTTGCGCTGGACGAAAACGGGCAGGGCTCCCCCTATGCGCTTTACGGCTTTGGCGCGCAGATGGTGGAGCTGGAGGTGGACCCCGACCTTGGCACGATCCGCCTGATCAGGGTCACGGCAGCGCATGATGTCGGCCGCACGATCAACCCCCTTCTGGCAACCGGCCAGATCGAAGGCGGCATCGCCCAGGGCATCGGGCTTGCGCTGATGGAAGAGTATCTTCCCGGCCGAACCGAGAACCTGCATGACTATCTGATCCCCACCATCGGTGATGTGCCCCCCATCGAAAGCCTGCTGATCGAAGTGCCCGATCCCGAAGGCCCCTTCGGCGCCAAGGGCCTTGGCGAACATGTGCTGATCCCCACGGCGCCGGCCATCCTGAATGCCATCCGCCACGCCACCGGGGCTGACCATACCCGGGTGCCAGTGCTGCCCCACCGGCTTCTTGCCGCGATGAAAGGAAACGCATGAACAGCCCCTTCATCTTGGCCCCAATACTCTCGGGGGTCCGGGGGCAGACAGCCCCCGGCGCGGGCAGGGCAGCAGGCCGTCTCCCCGGGCCGTGCAGCCATGGGTGACGCCCCCGAAAAGATCCGCTGCGATGCCTGCCCGGTCATGTGCTACATCGCGCCGGGCCAGACCGGTGCCTGCGACCGTTATGCCAATGATGCCGGGCGCATCGTGCGCACCGATCCGGTTGTCATGCTGTCGCACGCCTTGGAAAGCGGATCGCGGATCGTGCCCTTTGCCGCCCGTGACTGGGACGGGGCGGCCGATCCCTTCCCGGCCGATACCTTCGTTACGGGCATCGGGTCCGGCACCACCTATCCCGATTACAAGCCCGCGCCCTTCATCGTTTCCAGCCAGATCGGCGGTGCCGATATGGTTACGGTCGTGACCGAGGCGATCTTTTCCTATTGCGGCGTGAAGGTGAAGATCGACACCGACCGTTTCCTTGGTCCCGAAGGCGCTGTCGTGCGCGCGGAAGGCGAGCCCGTCGGCCATGTGACAACGGCCGAATACGGCAGTCAGATGCTCAGCCTTGGCGGGGTTCATCACCTGACCGGGGGCACCAAGGCCGAAGGCCGTGTCACCTGCGCAGCCCTTCTGGCCCTATGCAACGCAGAGGCGGTGGAACTTTCCATCGACGGCGGGTCTACCGTCATCGTGCAGGCCGGCCGGGCGCCGATCGTGGATGGCGTGGCCGAACAGCGGATGCGCGTGGGCTGCGGTTCTGCCACCATCGGCATGTTTGCCAGCCAATGGGCGGGCCTTGTGGATGAGGTGGTGGTGGTCGATGACCACATCACCGGTGTCGTCAGCGAACATCAGGCCGGCAAGGTTCTGGGCTGGGAACCCACGGGCATCCGCATCAAGGGCCATCGATCCACCCCCGGGCGTTATTTCAGGGTGTCCGAACCTGGCCTTGGCTGGGGCGGCACCCGCCTGACAGACCCGCTGGAAATTCTGGGAGACTGGAACCCGAAGAAAGGCGCGCGCCCCGGCCTGCGCTTGCTGATGGTATCCACCACGGGCGAAGAATATGGCTATTACGTTCTGGATCAGGCTCTGGTCCCGCAGAAAACGCCCCTGCCAGACCAGCTGAAGGCCACCGTCGGGCTGATCGACGAAAACTGCGAACCTTCGCTTTGCACGGTCCTGTTCGTGGGCGGCGCCGGAGGTAGCCTTCGGGCGGGCGTGACCCGCAACCCCGTGCGGCTGACCCGGTCGGTGCAGGCCGGTCAGACAAGGCTGACCAGCGGCGGCGCGGAATGCTATGTCTGGCCCGGTGGCGGGATCACTTTCATGGTCGATGTCACCCGGCTGCCGCCCGGTGCCTTTGGCTATGTGCCGACGCCCGCACTTGTGGCACCACTGGAATTCACCCTGCCTCGGGATGCCTATCTGGCGATGGGGGGCCACGGTGCGGCGATCCGTGATCTGGCTTCCGTGCAGCGCGAGGGCGGCGAATACCCCATCTCTGCCCGGCTGGACCCTTGGCCCGGGGAATGAAATGACAGCGCGCCCCGATCCCTTCCCGAACCGGCAGGGCGCGCAGATGGCCCGGCTGGCCGACGGGCGCCTGCACCTGCATCACGGGCCGATCGACATCATCGCAAAAGCTTGGGGCGATCCGGCGGCCGTGGCCCGGGGCGAAGCGGCCGCGGCAGCCCGCTTTCCCGAAATACTGCCCGAACTTTGCGCCGAACTGCCCTTGCTTCGGGCCGAGGCCACGGGCGATGCGGCTTCCGTGAAGGGTCCGGTGGCGCGGCGGATGGCGCGTGCCGTTACGCCGTTCCGTCCTGCCTTCATCACCCCGATGGCCGCCGTTGCAGGGGCCGTGGCGGAAGAGGTGCTGTCCGCACTGGTGCAACCGGGCGTGACCCGTGCCTATGTCAACAACGGCGGCGACATCGCGCTGTTTCTTGGCCCCGGCGAAAGCCTGACCTGCGCCCTTGCCACCCGCCAAGGGGCGCCGGACCGCCTTGCCCTGCACGCGCGGGATGCTGGCAGGGGCATTGCCACCTCGGGCTGGCGGGGACGAAGCTGGTCTTTCGGCATCGCCGATGCGGTAACGGTCATCGCCCGGACGGCGGCCATGGCCGATGCGGCGGCAACCATGATTGCCAATGCGGTGGATCTGCCCGATCATCCGGGAATTGACCGCCAACCGGCACACAGCTTGCAGGCTGACAGCGATCTGGGCCCGCGGATGGTGACTGTGGGCGTGCCCGTGCTTTCCGCCGGGCAGCGTGCTGCGGCGCTTGACCGCGGCCTTGCCTGTGCCGAAGGCTTCCGGGCGCGTGGCGCTGTTGAAGGGGCAGCACTTTTCCTTCAGGGTGATCTGCGGGTAACCGGGGCGATGGCCCTGCCGATGGACAGGAATGAGAGGGCGCATGTCTGAGTTCAGGATTCGCAAGATCGTTACGCAGGTCGAAGAGATCCTGCACGAAGGTGGCCCACTGGCTGCCATCCCCCCCGTTCGGGGGGCGATCTATGCCATCTGCGCCAATCCCTATGCCGGCCGGTATGAAGCCGATCTTCAACCCGCGGTCGAGGCGCTGAAACCGCTGGCGCTGTTGCTGACGGACCGGTTGGTGGCAGCCTTGGGTGGCCGGGAAGGCATTGATGCCTATGGCAAGGGCGCCATCGTGGGCGAAGCGGGGGAAAGCGAACACGGCGCGCTTTGGCACGTTGCCGGCGGCTATGGCATGCGCGACCGGCTGGGCGAATGCCGGGCCATCGTGCCTTCGGCGATGAAGGTGGGCGGGCTGGGGGCTACGCTGGACATCCCCCTTGGCCACCTGAACGCGGCCTATGTGCGGTCACGATTTGACGTGATTTCGGTTCGTTGCGAGGATGGCCCAAGGGCCGGGGAAGTGCTGTTCGCCCTTGCCATGGCACGCGGCGGCCGTGTTCACAGCCGCTCGGGCGGGCTGGAAGTGGATCAGGTCAAGGGGCTGGACGGATTGCGCTGATGGCACCACGGGATGCAAATTCCCTCGAAGGAATTTGCCAAAAATCTTCAAGGATTTTTGGTCCCGCGCTGCTGCTTGCGATGATCCCGGGGCTGGCCTTTGCCTGCGCCCTGCCGCCCAGCGTGATCGTGACGCTGCCAACGGGGCATTACATCACCGGGGCGGCACTGACCGTCCTGCTGACGGCGCTGATGGGGGCGGCGGTTCATCGCTTGCCGGAACTGCGCCCGGCCGAGGTTCTGGTCCGGCGGGTCTGGGTGCCCGTTTCGGTTTCGTCCTATCTGTCCTTTCTGTGCTTTCTGGGGCTTTTGCTGATCGGATTTTTCGGCGCGCGCGACCCGATGCACAACCTGATGACGCTGGTGTTCTGGACCGGGGTGTGGATCGTGGTGCCGCTGGGCTCCATGCTTTTTGGCAATATCTGGCGGTCCCTCAACCCTTGGACATCGCCTGTGCGCATCACGCGGATGCTTTTGAGCCGGACGGGGGGGATCGGGCTGGCGCGGCTTGGCCATTGGCCGGCGGTGGCCGGCTTTGCCGGCTTTACATGGTTTCAGATGGTGTCGCTGGCCCCGGATGACCCGCTGGTTCTGGCGGTGGTGGCCGGTGTCTACTGGGCTGTCATCTTTGCGCTTGCCGTGGCCGAAGGGGAAGACTGGCTGGAGCAGGGTGAATTCCTGACGGTGCTGATGGGGTTTCTGGCCAAGGTTTCCCCGATCTGGCTGGAGCTTGAAGGCAGTCGTGCCCGGCTGATGCGGGGCTGGCCCGGGGCGCAGGTCTTGCAGATGCCGCCGTTGTCGCCTTCGGCGATGGTGTTCGTGGTCATGGCGCTGGGCAGCCTGACCTTTGACGGGTTGATCGAAACCTTCTGGTGGCACGGGGTGATCGGTGAAAACCCCTTGGAGCCGACCGGCCGCTCCGCGGTGATGGTGGCCAATTCTCTGGGGCTTCTGGCTGTCTGGGCGCTGACGGGCCTTGGCATTGGCGGCGTTATCCTTGCCGGGCGTGCCCTTGCGCCCGGACGCTTTGCGGCGGGGCCGGTGATGCTGTCCTTTCTGGCCATCGCCGCGGGCTATCACGCCGCGCATTATCTGGTGACACTGCTGACCGTGGGCCAATACACCCTTGCCGCCCTGAATGACCCGCTGTTCCGGGGTGACAGTGTGCTGGGTCTGCCCGCCTTTTACGTTTCGTTCGGGTTCCTGACGGATGTGCGGATCATGCCGCTGATCTATGCCGTTCAGTTCGGGGCGATTCTCGGGGCACATCTGCTGGCCGTGCTGCTGTCCTTGCGGCTGGCCGGAAAGGATGCGCCCGCCCTTGCCCATCTGCCGATGACCGCGCTGATGGTGGGCTATACCGTGCTTGGTCTGTGGCTTCTGTCCACGGCGCGGACCGGATAGAAAACCGTGGACTTTTTGTTTGCATACCCACAATCTTGACCCCAGAGGCGCCCGCCAGAAAAGCGCCCTGCAACAGTGGAGAGAATGATGACGACGAACATGACCGGCTTTGCGCCGTCGCGGCGCACGCTTCTCAAGGGTGCGGGGGCGGGCCTTCTGGCCAGTGCCTTTGCGCCCCCTGTCTGGGCGCAATCGGCCCCCATCAAGCTGGGGTTCCAGCTGCATCGCACGGGCATCGGCGCTGCCTATGGCCGCTGGTATGAACGCACCGCTCAGGCCGCGCTGAAGGTGGTGAATGACGGGGGCGGCATCAACGGCCGCCCGGTCGAAATTGTATTCGAGGATGACGGAACAGACCCCAAACGCGGGGCCGAGGTGGTGGAAAAGCTGGTCAGCCAGCACAATTGCGACCTGATCTTCGGGCCGCTTTTCAGTCATGTCGTCATCGGTTCCGCCCCCCGGGCGGGAGAGTTGAAAGTGCCCTATCTGGTCTGCTCTGAAGGCTATCATGTAGCCAGTGGCATGCTGAACCGCTGGACCATGCAGCCGGGCATCACCGATGTGCGGGCGCAGGTGTCATCGATGGCGCCTTGGGTTCTTGCCAACCTTGGCAAGAAGGTAACGATGGTCTTCCCGGATTATGCCTTTGGCCATGACCACCGCGATTTTTTCAGCGCCGCTGTAAAGGCAGGCGGGGGCGAGATCGTGGGCCTGATCGCCGTGCCACCCACGGAAACCAGCTTCACCCGCTATCTGCCGCAGATCCCGGCCGAAACGGAAGTGCTGTATCACGTCATGGTCGGGCCTGCCGTTCTGACCTTCGTGAAGGAGCTGGGCGAATTCTATGGCTCTGGCCCGCGGCCGCAGATCTTTGGGTTCATCGATTCGCTCGAGGCGGTGGATACCGCTTCGCCCGGTCTGGAATTCCTGGAAGGAACGCATTTCTGGGAAGGCCACAACCGCGTGAAACAGGCCGATGCGCCGGATTACGAAACAACCTATCGCGCTGCGGTCGGGGTGGATGACAACGGAGCATCGGTCAGCGATGCCAAGGACGTTTCCACCTATGCCCATATGTTCAGCGTCTGGGAAACGCTGCATGTGATCAAGGCGGGCATGGAAGCTTCGGGCTATCAGGGCGTCGGCGACCGGCAGAAGTTCGTCGAGGCGGTCGAGGCGATGACGGACATGCCGGCGGGCCTTGCCCATGTGCAGGGTGACAAGAAGTTCAACGGCAAGACCCATCAGGTCTTCGGGCATCAGTTCATCAGTCAGGTTCAGGGTGGCAAGCTGATGCGCGTGCATACGACCAGCCTTGAAGACGGCATGTATGAGGATGCGGTGGATTACTCGACGCAGAGCTTCTGAGTGCATCGCCGGTTGTCATCCGGGGTCCGGCCGGTTCGTCTGACCGGGCCCCTTGCCAGGGGCCATGCGGCATGAGTTTTGGCCCCTTTCTTCTGCTGGCCCTGCTGGAAGGCACGGTGATGGCCGCCGTTCTGGCGCTGACTGCGGTTGGCCTGAGCCTTGTGTTTGGCGTCATGCGCGTGGTCAACGTGGCACATGGCGAATTCTTCATGCTGGGTGCGGTGGGGGCGTGGTTCATCACCTATTACCTGCCCTTGCCGCCCGGGCTGGCCTGGCTGGTGGCGCTGATCATTGCGCCTCTTGTGGTGGGGGCCATTGCGGCGCTGGCCGATGTCACCATCCTCAAGCGCCTGAAATATGACCCCGAGGCCACGATCGTGGCCACCATCGGGCTGCTTTACATCCTTCAGCAAGCCGCGCTGACCTTTTACGGCCCCGATGCCCGCCCGGTAGAGCCGCCCTTTTCCCTGCGGCTGCAATTCCCGTGGTTCGGCTATTCCGGATACAAGCTGTTCGTCGTGGCTGCGGCGGGGGCCATCCTGCTGGCAGTCTGGCTGTTCATGACCCGTACGAAGGCAGGTCTGGTCATGCGCGCCACGCAAGTGGACATGGAAACGGCGCGGGCCTTTGGAATCAATGTGGATAGGGTCTATGCCGGCACTTTTGCCCTTGGTGCCGCACTCGCGGCGGCGGCGGCGGTGCTGATCGTGCCCATCCAGCAGGCGCATTACCTGATGGGGCATGACCCGCTGTTGCTCTCCTTCATCGTCGTCATCATCGGGGGGCTTGGGTCGATCCGGGGAACGCTGATCGCCGCGCTTCTGATCGGGCTTTCCGACGGGGTGATCTCGATGTTCTTTTCGCCCACGCTGGCCAAGATCATCGCTACGCTTCTGGTGGCCATGGTGCTGGTGTTCCGCCCGCAGGGTCTGTTCGGGGCGCGGGCATGAAGGGCGAAACAGGCAAGATCTGGACCCTGCATCTGGCGGTGATCGCGGCGCTGTTCGCGGCGCAGTTCCTGCTGCCGCAATATCACGCCACCAACCTTGCCCGGATCATGGTGCTGGCGGTCTATGCCATGGGCTACAACATCGCCTTTGGCTACACCGGCCTTCTGTCTTTGGGCCATGCGCTGTTCTTTGCGGCGGGGATGTATGCCATGGGCCTGCCCATCTGGCAGCTTGAATGGCTGCCGGTGCCGGCGCTGATCCTTGGCCTTGTGGCAGGGGGGGTGATGGCCGGGGCGGTAGGTCTTCTGGCGCTGCGCACGGCGGGCGTCAGCTTCATGATCGTGACGCTGATGTTCGCTCAGGCCGGTTATCTGACCCTGTTGTATCTGAACACATGGACAGGCGGGGACGAGGGCTTTGTGGTCGAACGTGCCTACCGCATGATCGGCGGGGTTGATCTGGCGGCGGATACCCCGCGCTACCTTGCGGCACTTGGGCTGTTTTCGGCCGGCATGCTGGGCTGCCTGTGGCTGGTCAGGTCGCCCTTTGGCCGGGTGATGGTCGCCATGCGCGAAAATGAGGAACGCAGCCGCATGCTGGGCTTCAACCCGTTTCGGGTAAAGCTGATCGCGCTGGTGATCTCGGGCCTTTATGCGGGTGTTGCCGGGGCGGCCTACGGCCTGCTTTTCGGCTATGTCGGGGCCACTTTTGCCACCATCCAGTATTCCATCCTGCCCATGCTTTATGTGCTGATGGGCGGGGCGGGCACTGTGCTGGGGCCCTTTCTGGGGGCGCTGGCGATGTTCTATCTGATCGACATCGCTTCGGGCTTTACCGATGCTTGGCTGTTCGTGGTGGGGGCCGCATTGGTGGCGCTGATCCTGTTCGCGCCCAAGGGCATTCTGGGCACATTGCGCGAAAGGGGGCTGAAATGGCTGCCCTGATGGAGGCGCGTGGTCTGCATCGCCACTTTGGCGGGTTGCGGGCAGTGGATGGCGTGGATTTCCGGCTTGAACAGGGCGAGATTCATGCGCTGATCGGCCCGAATGGGGCGGGGAAGACCACCTTTGTGAGCCTGTTGTCGGGGCGGCTTCCGGTACAATCGGGCAGCATCACGCTGGCCGGGGAAGACATCACCCGCCTGCCCGCCCATGCGCGGGTGAAAAAGGGCGTGGCCTATACGTTTCAGATCACGTCGGTCTATCCGCGCCTGTCTGTATTCGACAATGTGGCGCTTGCCGCGCAAAGCGCCGGGGCGCGTGATCTGGCGCCTGCCGTGGCTGCTGCCCTTGCCCGGGTGAACCTGACCGGGCTTGACCGGGAAATGGCGGGCAACCTTTCTTATGGCCACCAGCGCCTGCTGGAGGTGGCGATGGGTCTGGCGCTTCAGCCCCGGGTGCTTATCCTCGACGAACCCACGCAGGGCCTTGCCGCCGGGGAGATCGAGGGGTTCAAGGCGCTGGTTCGGTCACTGGTGCCGCAGACCACGGTACTGCTGATCGAGCATAACATGGATGTGGTGATGGATCTTGCCACGCGGATCACGGTCCTGAACTTCGGGCAGGTGCTGGCCACCGGCACCCCGGCCGAAATTCGGGCCAACCCGGCGGTGCAAGAGGCTTATCTGGGGGGCCACGATGATTGAGGTGCGCGCCCTGACCGCCGGATATGGCCCTGTAACCGTGCTGCGCGACCTGAACTTTCGTGCCGATGCCGGCCAGATCACCTGTATCATGGGGCGCAACGGGGCCGGAAAATCGACCCTGATGAAGGCGATCATGGGGCTGGTCCCCGCCTCGTCCGGTAGCATTGTGCTGAACGGGCAGGATGTGACACGTCTTCCGGCCCATCAGGTGCCCTTGCAGGGCATTGCCTATGTGCCGCAGGGGCGCCGCCTGTTCGGGCCGCTGACGGTGGCGGAAAACATCGCCATCGGCTTGAACGCACGGCGCAAAGGGCAAGCGACCCGCGATTTCGTGCTGGACCTGTTTCCCCGGCTGGGTGAGCGGCTGGAACAGGTGGCCAGCACGCTTTCGGGGGGCGAACAGCAGATGTTGGCCATTGCCCGGGCGCTGTGCCTTGAGCCGCAGGTTCTGCTGCTGGACGAACCGACCGAAGGCTTGCAGCCGTCGATGATCGCGCTGATCCGCGATACGATCCTGAAGCTGAAGGCCAGCGGCATGGCCACGGTTCTTGTGGAACAGCGGGTGGATGCGGTGCTGAAAATGGCCGACCGTGTGGCCTTCATGATGCACGGCCGGGTCGAGGCAGAGGCCGAGGCGCGCGATCTGACCGCCGCCTCGCCGCAGTTTCAGGAATTCGTGGGGGTGTGAATGGCCGGTCTTGTGGCGGGCGTCGATGTGGGCGGCACCTTTACCGATCTGGTGATCTTCGATCCCGGAACCGGCAAGGTAAGCCTTGCCAAGGTGCCCACCACCCTGCCCAATCAGGCGCCGGGGGTGCTGGATGCCTTTCAGGCCGCAGGGGCCGATCTGGCGGCGATTGACTTGATCGTTCACGGTACCACCACAACCACCAATGCGGTGCTGGAACGCCAGTTGGCGAAAACCGGGCTGATCACCACCGAAGGCTTTCGCGATGTGCTGGAACTGGGCCGGCGCACACGGCCGCAGGCCTATGGCATGTATGGCACCTTTACTCCGATCATCCCGCGGAACCTGCGGCTGGAAGTGCCGGAACGGATGGACGCCCGGGGCCAGATCGTCACCCCGCTGGATGAGGCTGCGGTGGAAAAAGCGGCTCTGAGCCTGCGGGAAATGGGCTGCGAAAGCCTGGTGATCCATTTCCTGCATGCCTATGCCAACCCGGACCATGAACGAAGGGCCGCCGAGATTGCCGCGAAGGTCTGGCCGAACGATCACATCACCATGGGTCATGCGCTGCTGTCGGAAAGCCGTGAATACGAAAGGGGCGTCACAGCGGCAGTCAATGCCAGCGTGCAGCCCCTGCTGGAACGCTACGTTGCCCGTCTAGCCGATCAGCTGAAGGCGCGGGGCTATGCCCGTGACCTTCTGGTGATGAACGGCAATGGCGGGATGGTTTCGGCCGGGATGGTATCGAAAGAGGCGGTAAAGACCGTGATGTCGGGCCCCGCGTCGGGGGTGATGGCGGCAGTGGCCACCGGGCGGCGCGCCGGCCTGCCGGACCTGTTGACCTATGACATGGGCGGCACCTCGACCGATGTGGCGATGATCCGGGGCGGGCGGGCGCCAGTGTCGAACGAGATCGAGGTGGAATATGCCATGCCGATCCATGTGCCCATGGTGGATGTGCGCACCGTGGGGGCGGGGGGAGGTTCCATCGCGCGGGTGGATGCTGGCGGCATGTTGCGGGTAGGCCCGGAAAGTGCCGGGTCCACGCCCGGTCCCATCTGTTATGGCAGGGGCGGCACGCGGGTAACGATTTCGGACGCCAACCTGATTCTGGGGCGCCTGCCGGCAGATCGTTTCGGGCAGGCGGCAGAGGCAGCCCATGCCGCGATGGCCGAACAGATCGGGCGGCCCCTTGGCCTGACCACCGAACAGGCGGCTGAGGCGGTGCTGCGCATCGCCAACACCCATATGGCGGGCGCGATCCGGATGGTCAGCATCTCGATGGGGGCGGACCCGCGCGATTTCGCGCTGTTCGCCTTTGGCGGGGCGGGGCCGTTGCACGCCGTATCCTTGGCGGCCGAACTGGCGGTGCCCAAGGTGCTGATTCCGGCGCGCCCGGGCATCACCAATGCGCTTGGCTGCGTGGTGGCCGACCTGCGGCACGATTTCGTCCGCACGCTGAACGAACCGCTGGACCGGGTGGATTTCGACACTGTGCATGCCATCCTGGCCGAGCAAGAGGCCGAAGGGCGGCGCCTGATCGGGCAGGAGAAGATTGCCCTGACCGGGATCACGGCAGAATATTCCGCTGACATGCAGTTCATCGGGCAGACCCATCTGCTGCGCGTTCCCCTGCCCGGTCCAAGGCCCGACAGGGCCGATCTGCAACAGCGGTTCGAAGCCGCCTATCACGCCCGGTTCCGGGTGGATCTGCCGATGATCCGCGCCAATCTGGTGAACCTGACCGTCTCGGTCATCGGCACAAGGCCCGAGATGGACCTTTCGGCCCTGATCGACCCTGCGGGGCGCAAGGCCGCGGCCCAACCGCAGGGTTATCGCAGGGTCTGGTTCGGCGGCTGGGTGGAAACGCCGGTCTACTGGCGCGATCATCTGCCGATTGACCTGGCGATGACCGGCCCGGCCGTGATCGAGCAGATGGATACCACCATCATCATCGATCCGGGCTGCACCGTAACCTCGGACGCCGATGGCAATCTGATCATCGAGGTGCCCCATGCCGGCTGATCCGCTGGACCCGATCACATTGGCCGTCATTCAGGCCGGCTTGCAGCAGGTTTGCGACGAGATGGACCTGACCTTCAGCCGCGCCGCCTTCAGCCCGGTGATCGCCGAGGCGGATGACCGCTCGGATGGCATCTACAGTGCCGAGGATGGCAGTCTGATCGCCCAAGGGTCAAAGGGCCTGCCGGTCTTTGTGGGGGTGATGCAGTTTTCCACCCGCACCCTGATTGCCCGGATTGCCAGCGGTGAAACCGCCGCGCCAGAACCGGGTGACATCTACATCGTGAACGATCCCTATCTGGGCGGCACCCATCTGATGGATGTGCGCTTTGCCATGCCGGTCTGGCGGAAGGGGCGCATTTTCTGCTGGTTGTCGAACACCGGGCACTGGCCCGATACCGGCGGCGCGGTGCCCGGCGGCTTTTCCGCCAGCGCGATCAGCGCCGAACAGGAAGGCCTGCGCCTGCCGCCGGTCAAGCTGTTCAAGAAGGGGGTTCTGGATGCCGAGATCTGGGCCATCATCCGGTCGAACATCCGGGTCAGCGAACAGCGCATCGGTGATGTGAAGGCGCAGGCCAGTGCGCTGCTGGTGGGAGAGGAGCGCCTTGGCGCGCTGCTGGACCGCTATGGCGATGACCGGGTCACAGAGGCCATCGCGCGGATGCGTGACCTTGCCGCCCGGCAGATGCGGGCGATGATCGGCCTTGTTCCTGATGGAACCTACAAGGCCCGCGCCATGGTCGATTCCGACGGTGTGGTGAACGAGCCGCTGGAAATCGCCTTGTCAGTCACGAAATCGGGGCCTGATCTGACCTTCGATTTCGCCGGATCGTCACCACCCTGCCGGGGGCCGATGAATTCGGTACGGGCCACCACCCTTTCTTCAGTCTATCTTGCCATGCGTCATATCTTCCCCGACGTGCCGATCAGTGCCGGGGCCTTTGATCCTTTGCGGGTGGTCGGGATCGAGGGCACCTTTCTGGATGCGGCCTATCCGCGCCCGGTTTCGGGTTGCGCGGCCGAGGTCAGCCAGCGGATCGCCGAGGCGGTCTTTGCCGCGCTGGTCAAGGCCCTGCCCGGGCGCGTGACTGCGGCCCCAGCGGGCACCAGCGGCAACTTCGGTCTTGGTGGGCACGATCCGGCGACGGGGGCGGATTATGTGATGTATCAGATTTCCGGCGGCGGTTATGGCGGCTTTGCGGGCGGGGACGGCATTGCCAACGGCTGTTCCACCATCGGCATCTCGAAAGCCCCGCCGGTGGAGATCATGGAGCAGAAGTTTCCCGTTCTTTATCGCCGCTACGGGCTGCATGAAGGGTCGGGCGGGGCGGGCCAGTTCCGCGGTGGCTTTGGTCTGGATTACGAGATCGAGCTGTTGCGGGGCGATGCCCGCGCCAGTTTCGTGATGGATCACGGCCGCACTGGCCCGCAAGGCGCCCTTGGCGGGCAGGATGGTGCGGTGAACCGGGTGGAGGTGATCCGCGGTGGCGAGGTCTGGGTACCGCCGCATCTGTCGAAGGCGCAGGATATTGCGCTGTCGCCGGGGGATCGCGTGCGGGTGCGCACCCCCGGAGGGGGGGGATATGGCGACCCCGCCAACCGCGACCCCGCGCAGGTGGCCGAGGATGTGGCGCTTGGCAGATACAGCGCCGAAGAGGCGCGGCGCCTGTGGAACTGGCAGGGTTAGGCTCGTGTCCTGCCAGTATTGGTGTCTCAGTAGCTTGCGATGGTGTTTGTTTAACATTGATATCTGTACAAAACAAACTTTTAGAATTTTATCTTTCAAATGAAACAATCCTTAGATCAAATTTTAAAAAAATTGTTGTTGGAAAAATTTTAAATTTAGAGCTTCCATTAAAATATAAACAGCAAATTTCGGGTCATATTTGTCAGGGTCATGTAGATTGTGTTGGAAAAGTTATTTCAATAAAAAATGTTGATAAATCTTACAAATTTAGATTTTCTATACCTCCTAAATTTAAACAAGAT
>JALQTL010000455.1 GCA_023260935.1 Paracoccaceae bacterium | reverse complement strand
CGGTAGCGGCGGATGCATTCGGCCGCGGTGTCGCGATCCCAGCGCGCCAGCACCACCACGGTGCCGCCACAGACGATCGAGCCGTTCATCCCGCCCTGCATGCCGGTCACGTGGAAGAACGGCTTGGGGGCACCCTTGTGCATGGCCGGCAAGTGGCCTTTCTGACGCTATCGCCGCAAACCCCGCCGGAAACGGCGCCGGTCCTTGCCGCCCTTGCCCTGCCAAAGGACTGGTTGCCCGCCTTTGCCGCCCATGATCTGCCGGTGCTGTTTCCCTTCGGTCAGTTGGAAGGCCCGGAAGACCCCGGCCTTGTGCGCAGCTTCCTGCCTTCGGTACAGGATGTCCGGCGCAGCTTGGCCGAACGACTTATGGCCGAAGCGGACGGCCCCGTTGCCGTTCTGCCGCCCGGGCCAGAGGCCGAGGCGCTTTTGCGTTCCCTGACGTTGGCCGGGGTAGCCACGGTCGGCACCGAAGACCAGGCGGCCGCAAAGGATCTGGTGGTGCTGACCGCCGGCGCGCTCAAGGGGGCCCTGCGGGCCGCACCGGATGCCCGGCTATGGCTGGATCGCAAGGTGATCGCCGCCGCCGGAGCCCTGCCCCCGCAACGGCGGATCATGGCCTATACCGATCTGGGGGCGCTGGTCGGGCATCAAGATGCGTCCCCGTTCCAGATCCATGCCCGGATCGCGGGCACGATTCTGGCCGAGGTGTTGCTGGAGGCGGGGCGCGATCTGACACGCGCTGGCCTGATGCAGGCCTTTGGGCGGGCCTATCTGGCCGAATTCGGCCTGGATTACCGCGCTGCCCCCCTGACCGGCGGCGGTGCCCTGCGCTTCGACGTGCTGGGCCCGCCCCCGTGAAGGTCTTCCCCCAAAAGCCATCCGCACAGGGCCGCAGTAGCCGGGGGAGCCCTTCGGTCACTGCGGCGATTGCCCTGTTCCCGGCCCTCCCCATCAACTCGGGAAAGCCCGGGCCCCCCGCTGTTGCTGGCCGAGCCTATTCCCGGGTCACGTCATGGCCATAAAGCCAGTCGAACCGCGACAAAGCCATTTGCGGGGCAAGCCGCCCCCCGATCCGCAACCCCAGATGGGCCACATCCCGCAGCGGGCCGGACAGGTGGTAGGCGCGGGCGTTCCGGCTGGCGGCATCGACGATTCGGGCGCAGCGCGGGGCGCGGGTAGCCTCATACCGGCCAAGCGCCGCGGCCAGATCGGCATGGGCGGTCAGCGATGGCGAAAGCGCCGTTTCCAATGCCCCGGCCAGCACCCAGGCATCCTCCAGTCCCATGCTGGCGCCCTGCGCGAGGAAAGGAAGCGTGGGATGTGCGGCATCGCCCAGAATGGCCACGGCGCCCTCTGGCAGCATCCGGTGCCACTGGCGCGCGACATTGTGGCGGAAAAGACCCCAGAGCCAGACATCCTGCACCTGATCGAGCCAGCCACGCACCCGGGGGCCAAAGCCGCGGAAGGCCAGCCGAAGCTCCATCGCGTCATCACGCAAGGTCCAGCTTTCGTCGACCCAGCGGTTGCGTTCCTCGACCGCAACGATGTTGCGCAGGGTGCCGCCGCGCAGGGGATAGCTGACAAGATGGCGGCCGGGGCCCATGTGCACCTCTGCCACCGCCTCGGCCCCCGCTTCGCAGGGGATCAGCGTGCGCCAGGCGACCTGGCGGGTGAAAAACGGCGCCACCTTGCCGGTCAGCGCCTGGCGCGTGGGGGAATGCAGGCCATCGGCCCCGATCAGCAGGCTGGTTTCAACCTGCCCACCTTGCGCCATGTGCAAGACCGGGCGGGGGCCTGACAGATCGACCCGGTCCACCTTTTGCAAAAGCCGCAGTGTGACCCCGGCCGACCGGGCACCGTCGAGAAGCAAGGCGATCAGATCGGCGCGGTGCAGGAAGTGGTAGCCCTGCTCGGGCCGCAGGCGCCCAACCTCAAGCCGTGTCACAAGGCTTCCGTCCGGGCCGTTGCGCAGTTCCACCGCCTCGGCCCGGATCGAGGCGCGGTCGAGTTCCGCGCCAAGACCAAGGGCGCGCAGCACAACCGCGCCGTTCGGGCTGATCTGAAGGCCTGCCCCGATGTCACGGATGGCATCGGCCTGTTCCATGACCGTGACAGTCGCGCCGCGCAGCGCAAGGGCCCGCGCCACGGCAAGACCAGCCACCCCCGCCCCCAGAACCGTAATGTCCTGCCCGTTCATTGCCTTGCCACCATCCTGACCCGCGCCTGCCCCGCAACCGAAAGAAAAAGCCGGACCCTGCACAGGGCCCGGCGCCATCCTGTCCCATCGCCACCCGGGGCGGCAAGGGGCCGCACGGGGATTACCCGGCGGTCAGTCGTCGCGGTGGACCTTTTCGCGACGTTCGTGCTTTTCCTGGGCTTCCAGCGTCATGGTCGCGATCGGGCGGGCATCCAGCCGTTTCAGGCTGATCGGTTCGCCGGTCATTTCGCAATAGCCGTATTCGCCGTTTGCGATGCGGCGCAGGGCCGCGTCGATCTTGGCAATCAGCTTGCGCTGGCGGTCACGGGTGCGCAGTTCCAGCGCGCGGTCTGTCTCTTCGCTGGCGCGGTCGGCAAGATCGGGCACGTTGCGGGCGCTATCTGTAAGATTATCAAGCGTTTCTGCGCTTTGATCCAGAAGTTCAGCCTTCCACATGATCAACTTGCGACGAAAATATTCAAGCTGCCGATCATTCATGAAGGGTTCGTCTTCGGCGGGTCGGTAATCGTCCGGCAAGAACACTTCTGGCTTCATCGCAGCACTCTCCTTCGTGTCGGATCGCACCGACAGGTGGGCTTCTGTCATTGCGCTCTCCTGTTGGCGGTGCAGTTAGCCCTTTTCCCGGCATTTGTCACTAGGCGTTGCGACATTTTGTGTGGGCCACTAGGTTCGCAACGGAAACTTGTAACGGGGCCCCCGCGATGACCTTCACCTCGACCGGCAGTTATGTGGCAACCGAAGACCTGACGGTGGCGGTAAATGCCGCCGTGGCGCTGGAGCGCCCGCTGCTTGTGAAGGGGGAACCGGGCACCGGCAAGACAGAGCTTGCCCGTCAGGTTGCGGCCTCTCTGGGGATGCCGCTGATCGAATGGCATGTGAAATCCACCACCAAGGCCCAGCAGGGGCTTTACGAATACGATGCCGTCAGCCGCCTGCGCGACAGCCAGCTGGGCGATGCCCGGGTGAACGATGTGAAGAATTACATCCGCAAGGGCAAACTGTGGCAGGCCTTCGAGGCGCCGGAACGGGTGGTCCTGCTGATCGACGAGGTGGACAAGGCCGATATCGAGTTCCCGAACGACCTGCTTCAGGAGCTGGACCGGATGGAATTCCACGTCTACGAAACGGGCGAGACGATCCGCGCCCGGCATCGCCCTGTTGTCATCATCACGTCGAACAATGAAAAGGAATTGCCTGACGCCTTCCTGCGCCGCTGTTTCTTTCACTATATCCGCTTCCCGGATGTGGAAACGATGAAGCGCATCGTGGCGGTGCATTTCCCCGATATCCGCGAGGCCTTGCTGACCACCGCGCTGACGCAGTTCTATTAACTGCGCGACATGCCGGGGCTGAAGAAAAAGCCCTCGACCAGCGAGGTGCTGGACTGGCTGAAACTGATCCTTGCCGAAGACCTTTCGCCCGAGGATCTGCGCCGCGAGGGCAAGGCAGTGTTGCCACGGCTGCATGGGGCGCTTTTGAAAACCGAACAGGATGTGCATCTGTTCGAACGGCTGGCCTTCATGGCGCGGTCTGGCCGATAAGGCCGGCACCGCGGGCGGGTCGACTTTGGCGAATCGGACGCTTTCGCCGTGGCTTGGCGCGCGCTCCGAAGGTCTGGCATCACATTCCGCAACAAACCCGCGCAACGCGGTAACATTGCGTGTTCAAGGCGGTGCAGATGCAGTGTCGGACATCCGCCTCGCCCCGAGCGCTAGCCCCACCCCCGCGTGGGCGATTTCACAGGATTGACACGGTCTTGCCCCAGTGCGGACATGGCCACTTCATCAGGTGCAATCCGGCGGGCCTGCCTGTCCTTTTGACGATCGTGCGTGCAACTCGCGGCCGGGGGGGCGTGCGGGGCCTGCACATGAAAGACCAACCGGGCAGCAAGGAAGCCGCCCTCGTGCAAAGAGCTGCCACTCTCATGCGCCTGCCTGCCGTTACTTCCCTTGGATTTGGCCTTGCGCTGGTTCTGGCCGGCTGCGGGGCCTCGCCGACACCTCAGGTGACCAAGGGATTTCCCGGGGCCGACGCGGGCGCACAGTCCCTGCCGGCGGTGCAAGGCTTTGCCGGCGTGGCGCCCGTGCCGGCGCTGCGGTCAAATGCCGAGATGGCGGCCGATTTTCTGGATCTGGAATTCCGGATGGAAAGTGGCCGCCCCCTGCCGGTGCTGACCCGGTTCGAAGGCCCGATCCGCGTGCGAATGACAGGGGCGGTGCCTGCGGCCGCGCGGGCCGAACTGGGCCGGGTGATCCAGCGCTTCCGGCGCGAGGCAGGCCTTGACATCGCCTATGCCGATGGGGCCGAGGCAAATATCGTTATCGATTTCCGTCCGCGTTCGGCGCTGCGGCGCGCCGTGCCGTCGGCGGCCTGTTTCGTGGTCCCGAATGTGGCTTCCTTTGACCAGTACATGCGGATGCGCAACAGTGCGCAGGTGGATTGGGCGCAGATCATGCGGCGCGATCGCGCGGCGATTTTCGTGCCTTCCGATACCAGCCCGCAGGAAGTGCGCGATTGCCTGCATGAAGAGCTGGCGCAGGCCATGGGGCCTTTGAACGATCTGTTCCGACTTCCCGACAGCGTGTTCAACGATGATAACTTCCACGCCGTTCTGACCGGCTTTGACATGTTGATGCTGCGCACCCACTACGCGCCGGAACTGCGGTCCGGGATGACACGGGAAGAGGTGGCCGCGCGCCTGCCGGCCATTCTGGCGCGGCTGAACCCACGCGGCCAGAGCATCCCCGGCAGCCCCCGGCAGATGACGCCGCGCGCGTGGATTTCGGCGGTGCAATCCAGTTTCACCGGCACCAGCACCGCCCGCCTGTCCGAGGCGGAGACGCTGGTATCCATAGCCCGCGCCCAAGGCTGGGCGGACGGGCGCCTTGCCTTCAGCTATTTCGCCCGTGCGCGCGCCCGCACCGGCACCGACATGCAGGGCGCGCTTTCCGATTATGCCGAAGCCGCCCGGATCTGGCGCAGCCTGCCCGGCGGGGCGATCCATGCCGCACATGTGGACATGCAGCTTTCCGCCTTTGCGCTGTCAGCCGGCCAGTTCGACCGGGTGATCGAACTGACCACCCGCGCCATTCCGGTGGCCCGGCAGCACCAGAACGGATCGCTGGTCGCCTCGCTTCTGGCGATGAAGGCCGAGGCGCTGGCCGCCACCGGCCGCAGTGCCGAGGCACGGTCGACCCGTCTCGACAGTCTGGCCTGGGCGCGTTATGCCTTCGGCTCGGATGCGCAGGTGCGCGCGCGGATGTCTGACATCGCGGCGCTGGCTTCGCGCGGGGCACGGGGGTAAGGCGGGCTTGGGCCCGGGCCCCGGCCCAGAAAAGGCAGGGGATGGGGCATGATCGTTATCGCGGGTCTGGTATTCGGGGCGCTGGGGGGCGCGCTGCTGGCGCGGTCGCGCGGGGGCAAGGCGCTGGACATTGCGCAATATGCGGCCGGCTTTGGCATTGCCTTTGCGCTCTTGGGCATGTTCGCCACCATCATGCTTGAACGGCTTCTGGCGGGCTGAGGCGATGTTCCTGCCCTTTTTCGATGCGCTTCGAAGAACGGGCATCCCGGTATCCTTGCGCGAGTATCTGGGCTTTCTGGAAGGCGTGGCGGCAGGTCTTGTGACCTATGACGTCGAGGGTTTCTATTACCTTGCCCGCGCCACGATGGTGAAAGACGAACGCCATCTTGACCGTTTCGACCGCGCATTTGCACAAGCCTTTCAAGGGCTTGAAGCACTGACGGTGGATCAGGTGCTGGAGGCGCTGGATCTGCCGCGCGACTGGCTGGAAAAGATGGCCGAAAAGGTGCTGACGCCGGAAGAGCGCGCGCAGATCAAGGCGCTTGGCGGGTTCGATGCGCTGATGGAAACCCTGCGCAAGCGGCTGGCCGAACAGAAAGGCCGCCATCAGGGCGGAAGCAAATGGATCGGCACCGCCGGCACCAGCCCCTTTGGCGCCCATGGCTATAACCCCGAGGGCGTGCGCATCGGCCAAAACGAAAGCCGCCATCAACGCGCCGTCAAAGTGTGGGACAAGCGCGAGTTCAAAAACCTCGATGATACGGTCGAGCTGGGCACGCGCAACATCAAGGTGGCGCTGAAACGCCTGCGCCGCTGGGCGCGCGAGGGTGCGGCGATGGAGTTGGACCTGGATGGCACCATCCGCGCCACCGCCGAACACGGCTATCTGGATGTGCAAACAAGGCCCGAGCGGCGCAATGCGGTCAAGGTTCTGCTGTTTCTGGATATCGGTGGGTCAATGGACCCCCATATCAAAGTGGTGGAAGAGCTGTTCAGCGCCGCAGACAGCAGTAGCAGTAAAACGAGCGCAGCTGACAGCCACTTGCGCTTGGGAATATTGCGTTTGCCTG
>JALQTL010000404.1 GCA_023260935.1 Paracoccaceae bacterium | reverse complement strand
CTGATTGCAAAGGGCAGGCTTGAAAAACCGCCCGGAATCGGCTATCTAGGGTTGGCTGATGTTCTTCCTTCGACCTTCTGTCTGCTTTACGGCTTCAGATGTTCTTGCGACGACTGGGCCACGCCATCGCAATCTCGCGGGTGGCATACATGACAGGAGATCTCACGATGGCCAATGGCACCGTGAAATGGTTCAACGCTACCAAGGGTTTCGGCTTCATCGCTCCGGAAGGTGGCACCAAGGACGTGTTCGTCCATGTGACCGCGCTGGAACGCGCCGGCATCCGTTCGCTGGCTGACGGTCAGGCCGTCACCTTCGATCTGGAGCGTGACCGCAACGGCCGCGAATCCGCGACCAATCTGGCGCTGGCATAAGCCTTTTGCCCTGACGGTATTGAAACGGGGGTGGCCTGCGGGCCGCCCCCGTTTTGCTTTTGCGCCGCAGCTTTCCGGTGGTCGGCCCCGTTCCGGCGGCGCTGGCCCTAGCCGTTGCCCAGCACCAGCGCCACAGCGATGGTCCACATCGTCAAGCCAACGACGATTTCCAGCACCACCCAGGCCTTCGGCTGGGCAAAGAACGGGGCCAGAAGCCGCGCCCCGAACCCAAGTGCGGAAAAGAAGGTCAGGCTGGCCAAGGCCGCTGCCACGCCAAAAGCCCAGTGCCAAGGCGTGTATTGCGCGCTGATCGCCCCCAGCAGGATCACCGTATCCAGATAGACATGCGGGTTGGCCCATGTCAGCACAAGGCAGGTGGCCAGTGTCTTTCCAAGGGGGGCGCCCCGGCCAGCGGCGGGCATCAGGGCCTCTCCGCCCTTCAGGGCGGCACGGAAGCGCAAGGCCCCATAAATCAGCAGGAAGGCCGCCCCGCCATAAAGCATGGCCGAGGTGATCCAAGGCGCGAGGGCCGTCAGTGTGCCAAAGCCCGCCACGCCTGCGGTGATCAGAACGGCATCCGACAGCGCACAGGCAAGAACCACCGGTAGCACATGTTCGCGGCGCAGGCCCTGCCGCAAGACAAAGGCATTCTGCGCGCCGATGGCCGCAATCAGCGAAATGGAGGTCAGAAACCCGGGGATCAGCGCGGCAAGCATGGTACATCCTTTCTGGTGCTGGCCTTGACTTACGGCGCCATCAGTGGATCAATCCAGATCATCTTTCTGATGATGGATAAGAAAAATTCATGTTTGATCCGGCCCAGCTTGCCGCCCTTGCAGCCGTGCATCGCCGGGGGGGATTCGACCTTGCCGCTGCGGAATTGGGGATCACCCAATCCGCAATTTCCCAGCGCTTGCGCGCGCTGGAAGACAGCGTGGGCGTTCTGCTGATCCGGCGTGGCAGCCCGTCGGTGGCAACCGAAGCCGGGTTGCGGCTGATCCGCCATCATGACGAGGTGGCGCTGTTGGCGCGTCAGGTCGCCACGGAACTGGGGGCGGCGCCAAAGGGACGGGCCGTTTTGCGGGTGGCCGTGAATGCAGACAGCCTGGCAACCTGGGTGATCCCGGCGCTGGCGGCGGTTGAGGATGTGCTGTTCGATCTGGTGATCGACGATCAGGATTTCAGCCAGGATTGGCTGCGGCGGGGCGAAGTTGTTGCGGCCGTGACCGGCCATCCCGGCCCCTTGCAGGGCTGTGACACGCTGTCGCTTGGCGCGCTGCGCTATCGCGCCACGGCAAGCCCCGGTTTCATGGCCCGCTGGTTTGCGGATGGGGTGACGCCCGATGCTGTTGCACGGGCCCCGGCATTGACCTTTTCAGACAAGGACAGGCTTCAGGCGGCATGGGTTCAGGCCGAGGGACTGGGGTCGCGGATGGGGTTTTCCTCGCACAGGCTGGCCTCGTCTCAGGGGTTTGTGGATGCCTGCCTTTGCGGGCTTGGCTGGGGGCTGAACCCCGAGCCACTGGTCGATGCGCATCTGCGTGCCGGGCGGCTGGTCGAGCTGCGCCCCGGCCGCCCGCTGGATGTGGCCCTGCACTGGCAGTTCGCGCGGCTGACGGCCTCGACAATCCGGCCGCTGACACAGGCAATGCGGCAGGCGGCGCGGCAGGTGCTGCGGCCGCCTGCCGAAGGGATGTGACCGATACAATCGCGCCCTTGTATCCCGCCCAAGCTGCGCGCAGGTTCCGCTCATGACCGACGCGCCCTTTTCACAGACCCGCCAGAACCCGCTGCACGGGATTCTATGGATGCTCCTGTCCGGCCTCAGCTTTGTGGGGGTGACAGGGATCGTGCGGTCTTTGGGCACCGATATTCCGGCCGCCCAATCGGCCTTTATCCGCTTCGCCTGGGGCGCGTTGTTTCTGGCGCCGTCGCTGTTGGGGGTGATGCGGGCGGGGATGCCGAAGGGGGTTCTTGGCCTGCATCTGGGGCGGGGCGTGCTGCATGTGGCGGCAGTGATCTGCTGGTTCTATGCCATGGCGCGCATCCCCTTGGCCGAGGTGACGGCGATTGGCTACCTGAACCCTGTGCTTCTGACGCTGGGGACGGCGCTGTTTCTGGGCGAACGGCTGGCCGCGCGGCGGCTGGCGGCCATTGGCGTGGCGCTGGTCGGCGCGCTGATCGTTTTGCGCCCGGGGCTGAGAGAGGTGACGGACGGGCATCTGGCGCAGGTAGGGGCCGCCTGCCTTTTTGCGGGGTCATACCTTTTTGCCAAGCGCCTTTCGGCGCTGGTGGGGGCGGGGCAGGCGGTGGCGGTGCTGTCGCTTGTGGTGACGCTGGGGTTGGCGCCGCTGGCATGGGCGGTCTGGGTGCCGGTCACCGTGGCGCAGGTCGGGTGGCTTGCGCTGGTGGCAGCCTGTGCCACGCTGGGCCATTACTGCATGAGCCGGGCCTTTGCCGTCGCACCCGTGGCTGTGACACAGCCGGTGGTCTTTCTGCAACTGGTCTGGGCCACGCTTCTGGGCGCGCTTGTCTTTGGCGAAGGCATTGATCCCTTTGTCATCCTTGGCGGGGCCGTCATCGTGGGCTCGGTCAGCTACATCACCTGGCGCGAGGCGGTGCTGCGCCGGTCGCGGGCGGTGTTGCCGCCCGAGTGATGCAGCGACCGGTCCGGCAAGGGCTTCTGAACCATGGGATTCCTAGGGTCTGGTCAACCGCAGTCCAAAGGTGAGCCATGCCCGACCAAAGCCCGATCCTGTCGATTCCCTTCATCCTGCCCGCGCAGGCGCAAAAGCATGTGACCCATAACGAAGCGGTGCGGCTTCTGGATGTGCTTGTGCAACTGGTGGTGCAGGACCGTGACCGCACGGAAGCCCCGTCCACGCTGGTCGATGGTCTGCGTCATATCGTCGGGCCTGGCGCGGTTGGGGATTGGGCCGGCAAGGACGGCCAGATTGCCGTGGCCGAGGATGGCGGCTGGACCTTCATCCCCGCGCAGCGCGGCTGGCAGGCCCATGTTCTGGCGGAAAGCCAGATGGCCGTGTTCGATGGGCTGGCTTGGGTTGTGGCAGCCGATGCCGATTTGCGGGCCGGATCGCTGGGTATTGGCGGGGCCGCGGACGCGACGAACCGGCTGGTGGTTTCCAGCCCGGCGGTGCTGATGAACCACGCCGGGGCTGGAATGCAGGTCAAGCTGAATAAGGCCGCGCCGGGGGATACGGCCAGCCTTCTGTTCCAGACCGGATTTTCGGGGCGGGCCGAAATGGGCACGGTGGCGGGCGATGATTTCCAGATCAAGGTCAGCCCGGATGGCGCCACCTTTCACACCGCGCTTCAGGCCGACGGTGCCACGGGCGCTGTGACGGCCCCGAAGGGCCTGACTGTTACCGGCGCGCTGACCGGCACGGGGGTGGTGGGCAGCGTGGCGCAGGTGGCCGGCACGCCGACCGGCGCGGTGATGGAACGCGGGACCGCTGGCGGGGGCAGCTATCTGCGCTTTGCCGACGGCACGCAGATCTGCACCTTTGCGGGTCTGTCGGCGGCCAACGCCGCAACCGCTGTGGGCGCGCTGTTCCGTTCGGCCGTGGTGGCATGGGACTTTCCGGCACCTTTTGCCGCACCTCCGGTCGTGACGGGGATGGTGCAGAGCGGTGGGGCATGGGTGGTGGCGGATGCCGCGCCAACGGGAAGTTCCGCCGGCCTGCGGGTGATTTCGGCCACCAGTCTGGCGGGGCCGGTGGCCTTTTCGGCGATGGCGGTCGGGCGTTGGTTCTGATCCGCGCCGGTTCAGGCCCGGCCCATGAAGGCCGCCGCCAAAAGGGCAGCCGTCCCGGCGGGGCTGGACCGCACCAGCCCCAGCCGGCGGAACAACCGCGCCCGCGCCAGCCCTGAGCGGGGCACATCGGGCGCGGTCAGCGCGGCAAGGGTTTCCCGGGCGCTGGTCGTCAGAAGATCGGCCACGCTTGCCAATGCGGTGCGGTTGGCCTCGCTCCAGCGGCGGAATTCGCCCCTGTCGAGCGAGGCCAGCCGCGAGAGGCCGCCCCCGAGCCCCTGCCGTGCGCCAAGCGCATTGGCGCCGTGCTGGCGGTAAAGCGCCATCGGCCGCGGATCGAGGTGCAGATGCCCCCCCGCGCCGGAGATCAGTTGATAGATCCACCAGTCATGGAAGGGCACGCCGGGCTGCGGGCCTGCGCGGCGCACAAGTGCCAAAGCCTCGGGGTTCAGGATTGACGTGTGGCCGCTGAACAGGTTCTGCACCAGTGCATTGCCAAACCCCGGCCGGGCCCCCCGTGCCGAAGAGGTGGACAAAGGGCGCAGGTCTTCAGCCACAAGATGGCTTTCGGCGCCATAAAGCGCCGGGTCCGTTGCCCCGGCCTGCGCCAATGCGCCAAGGCCGGCGGCCAGCTTTTCCGGCAGCCAGACATCATCCTGATCGCACAGCGCCACAGGGCGATCTGTCGGCAGGTCGGGATGGCAGATCAGGTGCAGGAAATTGGCTGCGGCACTGCCGGTGCGCGGACCTTCGACCAGATGCACGGGATGCTGGCGCGCAAATCCTGCCAGCAGGGCGCGGGTATCATCCGTTGATCCGTCATCGGAAACCCAAAGCGCCCAGTTCCGATGCGTCTGCGCGGCAAGGCTTTCCAGCTGCGCCCGCAGATGCGCCGCGCCGTTCAGCGTGGCCATCAGGATCAGCACCGGGGGAAGGTCTGGGGCGGGGGGCACGGGCTTGCGGTTCTTTGGTGTGGCGTAAGGGGCGGGCAGGGAGGCTGGAACGACCTAGCCCTTGATCGGGCCGCGATGCAATCGCGCAAGCCTGCGACTTGAATAAAATTCGTCGGAAATGACGGGCCCGTAACAGCCTCCCCTTAAACCCGGGATAAGCTTTCCCCCTGACCCTTGCCCCCAGATAGCGGACCCAAAGGGGGCCTGGCGGCGCCATGCACAGCTTCCAGCCGATCCAGACCTTTGCCGCCGCCGATCCGGTGATGATTGCGGGGGTGACGGATCTTCTGATTGCCGATCTGGCGGGGGGGCCTGTCCTGCTGGGGGTTACCCGGCCGGGTGGCGGGCTGGTTTCCCTGCGCATCGGCACGTCATCGCTTGCCCTGCAATCGGCGCTGGCGATAGCGCCCACAGGCTATCTTCCCGCCCCGATGAGCCTTTCCTTGCAGACCCTTGGCGGGGTGCCGGGGGTTTGGGTAGCGGGCGGCTATACCTCGCGCGTGTCGGGCTATCAGCTTTCGGCTGCGGGGGAAATCGGCGGCCTGATCACCCTGCGCGGATCTCCTTCGGGCGTTCTGTCGGCCGTTGAATTTGCCACTGTGGGGGGCACGCCGGTCCATTTCGCGGCCCGTGCGTCGGAATCGGTGATCCGCACCTTCATGCTTGGCCCGTCGAACCGCTATGTTGAACTGGAACCCGTGGCCTTCGGGGCCGAAGGCGACAGCCGCGATATCACCGCGCTGAAGCAGATCACCTTTGGCGGGCAGCAGCATCTGGTGGCGCTTTCGCAAGAGGCGGGAGAGGTGGCGTTGTTCCGCATCGATGCGGGCGCCACACTGGTGCAGACCGGCGGTTTGGGGATGGCAGACGGCTTTGGCATGGCCGGCCCCGTCGCGGTGGAGGCCGCGCAGATCGGCGGGGTTGATTTCCTGATCGTCGCAGCCGCCGGATCATCCACGCTCAGCGTGATGCAGGTTCTGGCGGACGGATCGCTGCGGTTGGTCGATCATGTCGGCGATACGCTGCTGACCCGGTTCCAGACAGTTCAGGCCTTGTCGGTGGTTTCGGCCTCGGGCTGGGTTTTCGTGCTGGCGGGGGGCGGTGACGACGGGATCACGCTTTTCGTCCTGCTGCCGGATGGCCGGCTGATCAAGACCGGGCAGATCGAACATGCGGTGGGGCTGGCGCTGGAGGATGTGACAGCGCTGACCGCCCGTTTCAACGCCGGCGCCCTTGATGTCTTTGTGGGGGGCGAACGGCCGGCCCTTGGCTGGTTGCGCGTGCCCTTGCCCAGCCTGCTGCCGCCCCAGATCGGCAGCTCGGGGCACGATACGCTGATTGGCGGGGCGGGGGCCGATCTTCTTTCGGGCGGGGCCGGACATGATGTGCTGATGGGCGCGGCCGGTGACGATATCCTTGTCGATGGCGCCGGGCGGGATACCCTGACCGGGGGCGCGGGCGCCGATCTTTTCGTTCTGGGGCGTGATGGCGCCGAGGACAGGATCGAGGATTTCGAGCCCGGTCAGGACCGGATCGATCTGACCAGTTGGGGGCGGCTTTATTCGGTGCATGATCTGGCGATCACCCCCACCGCCAGCGGCGCGCTTCTTCAATGGCGGGACGAGGTAGTGGTGCTGCGCAGCGCCGCCGGCACGCCGCTGGATGCGGCAACCCTCCGCGCCGCCATCGATCTGGACCTGTGGCGCATGGTGCCGCAGCCCTTTCTTTCGGACGGGGTCTGGTATGGCACGGGCCTGCCCGACCTTATTTTCGGTTCTGACCTGGACGAACGTTTCATGGTCTCTGCCGGCCCCGATACGATCGATGGTGGCGGGGGGATCGATGTTCTGGATTTCAGCGAAGCGGGTGAGGACATCTGGTTTGACATGATCTTCGCGGTGCAGCCCCATGGCTGGGCGGCGGGGATGGTGATCGAAGCCATCGAAGGCCTTTCCGGCGGGGCGGGGCGCGATGTTCTTGGCGGATCGGCCGGGGGCGATGTGCTTTCAGGGCACGGAGGGAACGACAAGCTGGAAGGCCGCGCCGGAAATGATCTGCTGGAAGGCGGGGCGGGTGATGACATCCTGTCAGGCGGCCCGGGGGCAGATACGCTTTCGGGCGGCGAAGGCTTTGACACCGTGGTCTATTGGGACAGCCCTTCCGGCGTGATCGTCGACCTGCTGTTTCACGGGCGCAATACCGGCATCGCGGCTGGCGACCAGTTCGATGGGGTCGAAGCGCTGTGGGGCAGTTTTCACGATGATGCTCTGTGGGGCGACGATGGCAGCAACGAGATCCGGGGTGGCTGGGGTAACGATACGCTGTCGGGGCGCGGCGGGGATGACCGGCTTTTCGGCGAAGAGGGCGACGATGTCTTGATCGGGGGCATGGGGGCCGATCTGCTGGATGGCGGGCCCGGCTTTGATCTGCTGGCCTATTGGGACATGACCGCCCCCGTGTTTGTCGATCTGGCGCGCAACTCGGCCACCGGGGCGGGGGGGGCGGATCATGTCCTGAACTTCGAAGCTGTCTTCGGTGGCCTTGGGGCAGATGTGATCCGCGGGCAGGGGGCGGCGAACATGCTTTCCGGGGGCGAAGGAGACGACCTTCTGGACGGTCGCGGGGGGCACGACAGCCTTTCCGGTGGGGAAGGACGGGATACGCTTATGGGCGGGGAAGGGGATGACCTGTTGTCAGGTGGGCCAGGCGAAGATCATTTCGTCTTTACCCGTGGTCAGGACCGCATCACCGATTTTTCCGCAAGCGAAGACTGGTTGATCCTTGATCCTTCCCTTGGTGGTGGCTTGACCACTGTTGCATCGGCCCTGTCGCATGCGACGGTGGTTGAGGGCGATGTGTATTTCGATTTCGGTTTTGGTGACGGTCTCAGGCTGGAAGGAGTTTCCACCCTGGCACTGCTGACAGATCGGATCGCGTTTCTATAGAGCGTGAGCGCCCGGTTCGGGCCTTGCCCGAGGCGTGAATGACCATTCTGCCGCCTTTAGTTCAGCATCCGTTCGTTGTGGAACCGGATTGCCTCATCAACATCGTCGAACCAGTGCAACTGGCCATCGTCCAGCACCATGGCCTTGGTGCAAAGATCGCGGATGACAGACATGGTATGGTTGACGACAATTGCCCCGGCCGAAGACATGCGGGACAGGAAAAGATCGTTCGACTTCTTGCGAAAGGCCGCGTCGCCAACGGCGGTGATTTCGTCCACAAGATAGAAATCGAAGGAAATCCCCATCGAGACGGCAAAGGCGAGCCGTGAGATCATTCCCGAGGAATAGCTGCGCAGGGGCAGGTTGAAATGCGGGCCCAGTTCCGCGAAATCTTCGGTGAAGCTGACCAGTTCGTTGCTGTCGATGCCGTAAATCCGCGCAACATAACGGGTGTTCTGCGCGCCGGTCAGATCGGCGTGGAAGCTGCCGGCAAAGCCCACCGGCCATGAGACCGTTCCATCCACGATGATCTCGCCCGAGGTGGGCACCTGCGTTCCTGCAATCAGACGCAACAAGGTGGATTTCCCGGCCCCATTGCGCCCCAGAAGACCGACAGAGGTTTGTGCCGGGATCACAAGATTGGCCTGCCGGATGACGGTCTTTGCGACACCATCAAGCCGATAGGTCTTTGTCAGGTTACGAAGACGGATCACTGTGCGGGCCGTTTCCCAGAACCTAGCGCCTGTCGCGAAGCGAATAGACGATCAGCGCCGAGATGGCCCAGACCATCGACAAGAATCCGGCAATCAGGACAAGCCGTGTCATGCGCTTAGGATATTCGGAGGATTCCGCCAGCGTCGGCAAGACATGGGCCGCCAGATAGCGGCTTTGGCGGCGGTTTTCGGCCAGGGATGTCTCATAGGCGGCGCGTGCGGCTTGATAGGCGTTCTCCGCGAACAGCCGTTCGGCGGCGAGGCGTTCGTATTCGGCCAGCACATCGGCAAAGACCTCGCCACCCGCATCGCTGCCGATTTTCGCCTTTTCGGCCATGATCCGTTCCTCGATCACCCGAATTCGGTTTTCAAGGGGAGGGATGCGGGGGTCTGCGGCGGAACTTCCGTCCCGCAGCAGATCAAGATTGATCAGGTTCTCTGCCAACTGCTGCTGCAAGCTTGCAAGGATGCTGGATTGCGCGACAATCTCGGATTCGGGGTCAACGATCTGGTACTGGTTGCGGAACAGGGTCATGTCCCGCCGGGCACGGATGACCTCGGCCCGGCTGCGGTCCAGTTCCTCGGTTGCATATCGCAGATTGTCATTCGCGGCGATGTCATTGAGGTTGTTGATCATCACCGTCGACTTGGAAAAGATTGCCTGAGCGATCTTCTGCGCATCTTCCGGCGTGAACGCCAGAACCCGGACATCGATCAGACGGGTAGAGCTGTCATAATAGACGTTCACCATGTCTTTCCAGTATTTGACAAGCTCTTCGATGGGCTGGTCTGGATCGAAACGGAAGATCGGGTCGTCGGCAGGTTTTGCCCAAAGCGCCCGAAGGCCAATCTCCTGGTCGATCTCGGTCACCAGTTGCTGGCTGTTGATGTAGTTGAAGATGATATCGGTATCGGACGAACTGGAACCGGAAAGGCTGGAGAGGCCGGAAAGTATACCCAGGCCCGACATGGTGTTTTCACGGTGAACCGAAAAGCCAAGGTTCGACGCATACTGATCCACTGCCCGCGCCCAGAGATACCACGCAGACACCAGCGTGGGCAGGAGAACCATCAGCACGAAGGTCGCCACCAGCGCCATGTGCCGGGGCCGCATCCTGCTGACACTGGCCGGCGGGCGGAAGGTTGTCAGCGATGTTGTGCCGGTGATCGCCGGGGTTTTTGCAGGGGCCACGGGGACAGGCGTGGCGGGAAACTTGACTGGCACCGGCGGGACGGGCTGTGCCCGATTGGCTGATGCCGCAACATGGGGGGCGCCCAGTGCGGGGGCCTTGGATGAGGGCGGGGCCTTCGGTGTCTGCAACGGGGGGGGCACATATGCAGATGGTTGGCGCGTTTGGGGGGCGCTTTCCTTGGCTGGATCCCGGCTTGCGTGCGCGGTCGCCTTGTCTGTTTCCTGCAAGGGCAGGGGGGACGCGGGTTTGCGCGGCGTCGCTTCCGGCTTCAGGCTGGGCAGGACGGAAAGACCCTTGGTCGGCGCCGTCATTGGACCCGTTGCCGCCGGGCCTGCTGTTTGCGTCCCGGTGTTCGGCAAGGCCGTTTCCCCTGCGCTTTCCGTGTTGGGATGCCGTTGCGCGGAAGGATTTTCAGTCAAAGCAAGGCGTCTGTCCGGCGACCCGGGATCTGTTGCCGAACCATCTCCGCCGGGTTGCTGTCCGGGAGTTGGAAACGCAGAAATCTTGACCAAGGCCTATTTCTTTCCATCTTTCATTCGCGCGAGGGTTGAAACCTGACCCTGCACCGTTACGAAAACAATAATGATCTTTGCCGACCTGTGCCAGCATTAGCTGCAAGACCGGCGGGGACGCGCGCTTGCCTGCCCGGTCAGGGGCATGTTATCCGCCGGTCTGGCCAGTTGCGTCCCTGCCGTCTGAGAAATCCTTCACTCCGGGAGCATACAAGATCGCGATGCCGCAGAATGTGAACACTGGTCCTGCGCCTGCTGCGCGTCCGAAAGGAAGGACGCGGCGGGCCTTCCCCAGCTTCAGGGCGATTTCGGCGCTGATGCTGCGCGAGATGGCGACAACCTATGGCCGGTCCCCGGGCGGGTATTTCTGGGCGGTGGCAGAACCGGTCGCGGGCGTGTTCGTGCTGACCTGGGCCTTCAGCTTCATCTTCATGACACCCCCCCTGGGGACCAGTTTCGAGCTGTTCTATGCCACCGGAATGCTGCCCTTCACGATGTTCGTGACCCTGAGCAACCGCATAGGCACTGCGCTGGTTTTTTCGCGGCCCTTGCTGACTTTTCCGGCCGTCACATTCGTGGATGCCATTGCCGCGCGTTTCCTGCTGAACCTGCTGACGGAACTGCTGGTGATCTACCTTGTCTTCGTCGCGATCCTGAGCTTCTTCGAGACGCGGGCCCTTCTGGACCTGGGGCAGATTTGCGCAAGCCTTGCGTTGACCGGCCTTTTCGCGCTGGGGGTCGGGACCGCAAATGCCTATCTTTTCATGCGTTTTCCGGTCTGGCATGTCTTCTGGGCGCTGATCAACCGGCCGCTTTTCGTGATTTCTGGCGTGTTCTTCATCTATGACAAGCTTCCGTCCCTGCTGAAGGACTGGCTTTGGTTCAACCCGCTGGTGCATATCGTGGGAATGATGCGCAAGGGCTTCTACCCCACCTATGATGACCATTACGTCTCGGTCGTCTATGTTGTCGGGGTTTCGCTGGTCCTGCTTTTCTTCGGGCTGCTGATGCTTTCGGCGCATGGGAAAAGACTTCTGCAAGAAGGGTAGGGCCTGATCCGGGAAAGCCGGTGCCAAGGGCTGGGCTGCATGGTCCATTGCCCCTGGGCGATTGGGCGCGGACCGGGCGGCCCGCGACTTGCCTTCCTGTGGCTGCCGTCCTATTGCGACTGGAAGTTGTGCGGTTCTTGTCCGGGAGATCGGGAGCATATGTCAGCAAAGCCAAATGGCTCTGTCGCCAAGCCGTCGAAACGGGCCGGGCTGTCTTCGCAGCGAGCAGAGGTTGCAGCCAAGGCTTCCCCCAAGGGACGAAAGCGAAAGAAGGACAAGGCGCCTGATCCAGGCCGGCAAGGTGCAGGATCGGCATCCCGTGTCTGCCTGCTGGTGCTTGGGGTCCATCGGTCCGGAACCAGCGCGCTGACCCGGGTGCTGAGCTTGCATGGTGCAACGCTGCCCCGCCGGCTTATGGGCGGGGGCGAAGGGAACACGGCGGGGCACTGGGAAGGTGCCCGGCTGGTGCAATACAGCGATCAGATTCTTGCCGAATTCGGGACGGACTGGGCGGACTGGCGATTGCTGGACATGTCCCTGCTGCCCGTCGCGCGGCGTCTTCAGATCAAGGCCGATATCCGCCAGATCGTTGATGAGGACTATGGTGACGCCGGGTTGATCGTTCTGAAAGATCCCCGCATCTGCCGCTTTCCCGGCTTTTTCATGGAGGCATTGGCGGAAAGCGGATACCGCGTCGTGCCCGTCATCGCGAATCGCAACCCGCTTGAAGTGATCGAGTCGCTGCAAAAGCGCGAGGTTTACTGGCCAGATCACATGAGACGGTCAGACGCTGCCCTGCTGTGGCTTTCGCATCAGCTGGAGGTTGAGCGCGCGACCCGGGCCATGGACCGGGTTTTTGTCGGCTACAATGATCTGCTTTCTGACTGGAAGACCGTCATGGAACGGATCGAGCGGGAGGGGGGGATACGCTTTCCGCTGCAACCGGACATGGCCGTGCGAGAGGTTGGCGAGTTTCTGACCCCGGCCCGCAGGTCGCATCGTCACACGGTCAGCGATGTGCGTCTTGAGCCTGACCTGCACGGCTGGGTTGCCGATGCCTATGAAGCTTTGCAGCGCCTTGAAGACGGGCGCGACCCAGAAACCCAGATGCGCACACTGGACCGCATCTATCACGAGTATCGCGCAACGGCGCCGCTTTTGACGGAACTGACGGCCGAACGGCGAAAGCTACAAGGGGACGCAACCCGGTTTCATGCCGAAGCCGATGCGATGCGTCAGGAAGTTGATCGTCTGGCGGCCGAAGCTTCGGCGCTGATGGCCGCGCAAGGCGAGGCCGAACTGCGCTCCAGACAGGCGGATGCAGAACTGGAAGGCTTGCGCAGCGACGTTCAGGCCCGCCAGCAGCGGCTTGAAGCCCTTATGGCCGAAAAGCAGGCGCTTGAGGCTTCGGTTCAGGACTTGCTGGAACGGGTTCGTCAGCTTGAGGCGCGTATTGCCCAAAGCGCGGCTGAGATCGCCGACGCCAATGCCGAAGCCCAGAAACTGGCAGAGGCAAAGGCTTTGGCCGAAACCGCCGCCGATGCGCTGCGGTACCAACTGGAGGCCATCCGCCACGACCACGACAATTCCCTGAGGTTGATCGCCGAAAGAACGGCAGAGCTGGATCTGGCCACGCGGGAAGCGGCCGAGGCACGCAATTCCGCTGTCCGGCTGCAAACCGGGGCGCAGCAGATCGTGGGGCTTCTGAACGCGGCGAGGGAGGATACCTATCGCGCACATCTTGCCTATCGCCAATCCACATCATGGCGGCTGACCGCGCCCCTGCGCTGGGTGTCATCCCTTGTTCGGGGACGCAGCGCCGATCCGGTGCAACCGGCCCCTCTGCGCTTTGAAGACCATTTCGGCCCCCTGGGGCTGCTGCCGCCGGATCACCGGGGGCCATCCCGGGGTACGCCCGTCCCGGGGCAACAGATCGTGTTCTTCACGATCTGCTCGCGCAATTTCATGGCCTTCGCGCGCACCTTGCACAAATCGCTGACCCGCTTTTACCCGCAGGCAAGGCTGGTCGTGGCGCTGTGTGATGAGGCAAAGGATCACCCGCCCTTCGTAGCGGCCAACGAACCCTTCGAATTCCTGTATCTGGATGACCTTGATATCCCTGATTGGCGCGGGATGAGCCGACGCTACAATGTTACCGAGTTCAACACCGCCATAAAACCCTTTGTCTTCCTGCATCTCTTCGAGCGTCAGAAGGCTGATTTCGTCGTCTATTTCGATCCTGACATCTATGTCGTCGACCACCTGACAGAGATCGAGGAGGCCTTTGGCGAAGGGGCCGATGTTATCCTGACTCCTCATATGCTTGAACCGAACGAGCGCGCCGAGATGAATGAACGGCGGCTGCTTCAATACGGGATCTATAACCTTGGCTTCGTGGGCATTGCGCGAACTTCCAAGGCGGTCGATGTCGTGCGGTGGTGGGGCCGGCGTCTTGAACGCGAATGCATCATCAAACGGGAAGAGGGGCTTTTTGTGGATCAGAAGTGGGCCGACCACTTCCCCGCATTCTTTGCCCGTCCGCATATCCTGCATCATCCCGGTTACAACATCGCATACTGGAACCTTTCGAACCGCAAGATGACGTGGGGGGGAGGGCGATGGCTGGTCAACGGGATGCCCGCCCGCTTCGTTCATTTCAGCGGCAATAATCTGGATGACCCTTCGGTTCTTTCCCGGCACAGTGGCGAACACCGGGCCGATACGATTGGCGAAATGAAGACCCTGCTGGATGAATATCGCAGAGAGGTCTTTGCCAATGGTCACGCAGAGTTTCGCAAGATTCCCTATGCCTTCAACTGGGGCGGTGCCTCTGGCTTCAATGAACATACCCCCAAGCCCGTGCATGAAATGTCGTCGGGAAGCGCGAATGCGGCCACACAAGGAGCGGCGGTTTCAGCCCCGCGTCCCGCCAGCAATACCGAGATCCTTCGGACGGCGATGGATATCGTCGGGGGGCCAAGAAATCTTCTGACCAAGACTGCAAGGGTTATTTCGCGCGGTGATCTTTCCTCGTTGAAGCGCGGGATCAACCTTGCGCGCAGCGCCGCCCAGGAACGCCGCAAGATTGTTGAGCGTGCCCTTGTGCAGCCCCCGTCTGATGGGCTGGTGGATTGGCAGCCGTTCCGCAAGAGCATTCTGGTGATCGAATGGAAAACTCCGCGGCCGGATTCCGACTCAGGCTCTCGGACGGTTTTCTACACGGCAGAAATCCTTGCCCTGCTGGGGTATCGCGTCACCTTCCTGCCGCTGTCGCTGATCGAAGATGGGCCGTATTCCCGCGCCCTTGCGGACCTGGGGGTGCGCTGCATCGATGCCTCGGTCTATCCGTCAGTGCGCGAGTTCTTTGAAGCCGAGGGGGCAAGCTTTGACTTCGTGATGCTGAACCGCGTCTCGGTCGTGGCATCGCAGATGGACCAGATCAAGGCGAATTGCCCGCAGGCCAAATTGATCTTCAATACGGTCGATCTGCATTTCGTGCGTGAATTGCGCGATGCAGAGATGAACAACCTTCCCGTGGCGGCAGCGCTTCAGACAAAGGCGCAGGAGCTTGCCATCGTGCGCGACAGCGCCATGACAATCGTCCTGAGCCATATCGAGGAAGAGATCCTGCGCGCCGAGGTGCCAGAGGCCGATATCCATGTGATGCCTCTGATTTTCAGTGAACTGGATGCCGATCCCCCGGATTTTGATGCACGGTCAGATATCCTGTTCATCGGAAGCTTTCCGCACAAACCGAATGTCGATGCTGTCCTTTATTTCGCGGACAAGATCTTTCCGGCGCTGCGTGAACGCATTCCTGACCTTCAATTCCATGTCGTCGGCAGCGAGCCGACGCCCGAGGTGTTGCAGCTTTCGGAACGCCCGGGCATCATTGTTCATGGCTTCGTGGCGGATGTCGCGCCGCTGTTCAGATCGGTGCGGTTGACGGTCGCCCCGCTGCGGTTTGGCGCCGGCATCAAGGGCAAGATCGCAACCAGCCTGTCCTTCGGTGTGCCCTGTGTCTGCACTCCGATCGCAGCCGAAGGGATGCGGATCAATGATGGCCGCCATGTGCTGATTGCCGACACGGTGCAGGAGTGGTGCGAGGCCGTCACCTCACTTTATTCTGACCGTGAGCGCTGGACGCAGATCAGCGCACAAGCCCGCCAGATTGCCGTCGATGAATTCTCGCTGGCCGCAAATACGCTGCGAATTGGCAGCATGATGGAAAAGCTTGATCCGGACGCTGCCAGAATTGCCTTTCTGCGTTTCGCGACCCAGGAAGAATTTGTGACCTTCTGGGCAGCTCATCCCGATATCCGCGCTTCCCGGATTGCCACGGAGAAAGCCCTTCTGCCAGCTGCGGAGGAGGCCTTTGATATCGATGGATTCTGCGCTGTCTGTGGCGAGCAGAGCAAGTTTGCGACCAGCTTCATGTATTCGGCCGCGCATTACGAAAGCGGACAGAAATCCCCCAACTGGCGCGAGCATCTTGCCTGCTGGGGTTGCGGTTTCACGATGCGGTTGCGCGCTTCCATGCAACTCTTCCTGTCGCGCGTTTATCGCGGTGCCGACAGTGCGGTTTACATCACGGAGCAGACCACACCACTGTTTCGTTGGCTTCAGTCGATCCATCCGTCGCTGGAGGGAAGCGAATATCTTGGCGATGCCTGCAATTTTGGCACCATAAAGGATGGGCTGCGCAACGAAGACCTGACGGCGCTGACCTATGCAGACGCAAGTTTCGACGCCATTCTTTCCTTCGATGTGCTGGAACATGTGACCGACGATGTGGCTGCCTTCCGCGAGTGTTTCCGCTGCCTTCGCCCGGGCGGAACACTGCTGTTCACGGCCCCCTTCGCCTATGACAAGGGACGGAAAGTGGTGCGGGCCCGAATGACTGAAGGTGGGGCGATCGAACATATCCTGCCGCCGGAATACCACGGAAATCCGGTTGATCCCGAAGGTGCCCTTTGCTTCCGGTATTTCGGCTGGGATGTGGTTGAAGATCTGAAGTCCGTTGGCTTCGAAACAGTGGAAATTGTCAATTACTGGTCGCGGGATTTTGCATATCTGGGCGACTTCGGGTTCATCATCATCGCGCGGAAGAAGTATTAAATGAACAAGGAACAAGCGGAAAAAATCGTGCGTGAAGCACAGTGGGTACACAGTTTCGAACTGACCCATGGGATATGGACGCCTGGTTTGCACAAGACGGATGCGAAGGCAATTCTGAATGAGCGTTTCGCACTGCCGATGGACCTTGCGGGAAAGACCGCTTTGGATATCGGTGCGCTTGACGGCCCCTATTCCTTCGAGCTTGAGCGGCGCGGCGCGAAGGTCATTTCCCTTGATATCCAGAGCCCGGACGTGACCGGATATAACGCCGCAAAAGCCGTTTTGGGTTCCCGAAATGAATATGTTCAGGGCAATGTCTATGAACTAGATCGTATTCTGGGCGGGATCTCGTTTGATCTCATCCTGTTTTTCGGCGTCTGGTATCATCTGAAGCATCCGGTTCTCGCATTCGAGCAGATATCCAAGGCGCTGAAGGCGGATGGGCTTCTTCTGTTTGAAGGCGAAGTGCTGAAGAATTATGCCGAGAACACGGACGGATCAGTTCACGCGGATGCAGATCTTGTTGCTGCCATGGCCGAAAGTGACCTGCCGATTACCCTGTATTACTCTGGCCCCTTCAAGAAGGATCAGTGGAACTGGTTTGTTCCAAATCGTGCCTGTGTAAACGAATGGATCAAAACGGCGGGCATGCAGATGACAGGCCATGGGTTTTGGGACAGCCATCCGCACCAGCGCATGTATGGCACCGCGGTAAGACAGCCCGGCGCGGTGATCCACGTCGATAATCCCGTTTGGCCCAAGCAGTCTTCGACGTGACGACAGGGAGTGTCCAGAAAGTGGCAGATCGTAAGCCCTTTGCCCGCAGGATCATTGTGCATCTTGGTCTTGCCAAGACCGGAACGACCATTCTTCAGGAAAGTGCTTTTGCATATCGTGAGCGTTTGCTTGCAGAGCATGACATTCTTTACCCATCCAACGGGGTGAATCATTTCCATTTTCAGAGTGTGGTCAGCGATGCGCCGGAACTTCTGATCCAGATGAGGCGCGAAGGCATCACAACGCGGGAAGAGGCGCGGGCGAGGGCAAGCGAGTTCCTTGCAGCCTTTGAGGCGGAGCTGATCGAAACCGCACCGCAGACAGTGCTGATTTCAAGCGAGTACTTTTCGTCGATGCCGCCATCGGAGTTTCAGAGGTTCTTCCAACTGCTGTCCGGATATGCCGAAGAAGTCTGGGCCGTGGCGTATATGCGCGATCCGTGGAGCTTTTCACAAAGTCTGATGCAGCAATTCGTCCGGGACGGCAGGTACGGAGCGCCTTTAAGATACGGGTATTGCTCGGGTCAGGTGGAAATCATCCGGAGTGCTGAAAATGTTTTCGGCGATAATCTGGTGGTTCGCCCTTATTTCGGTGGCGGATCGTTGCGCACGGATATCATGGCAGACTTCTGTGAAGTCATTGGTATTCCGACGATCCCGGAGCGTACAACTGAAGATGCTGCCGCCAACCGGTCGATCGGGCATCTGCGGATGACGCTTATTGCGGAATTCAATACGCTCTGGCCTCAATTCGATGAAAACCGGTTGTATATTCGTTCCGTCGAACGTGAGGCTGCCCTGCAATGGCTGATTGACCTGCCATTGAGGGACCGCCCCCTTGTCCTGACTAAGCGGCAGGTCGACGTGATCCAGACCATGGCGAAGGATGACATGGATTATGTCGAGAAGCGCTTTTTTGGCGGGGCGCGCCTGTTCACCGATTACATGGTGAATGAGACGCCGCCGGAGCGGGATCACACGATCAGTCTGGAAAAACTGGATGCAGATGATTTGCGCGAAATCGTCCGTGCAACGCTAGAGGCGCAGATGATCAAGCAGAAGAAGACCTGAGATGCGCCTTTTGCGCGGTCGAGGGTTGACAAGATTCAGGATCGTGCGGGTTCTGATGCGGCTTTGGAACAATAGGGAACGGAGAATTGACTTGGGCAATCCTGATAGACTGAAGGCGTTTGTAAGTGGCCCATTCAATGAAATCGACGGGTGGTGCAGTCCCTATATCTTTCAAATCCTGCAACCGATTTCCTATTTTCAGGCGTCGATCGGGCTGGTCAAGCCCGTCTGTGAGATCGGCGTTTACAAGGGAAAGTTTTTCCTTTCGATGATCAAGGCATCTGCCGAAACCGGCGGCCACTATGCGATGGATGTTTTTGACCTGCAGGAGTTCAACCTAGACTTTGCGGGTGCCGGCAATCTTGCCGAATTCAAGGCAAACATCGCTTTGGCCGGAGAAGACCCGGAAAGCGTAATCTGTATCGAACGAGACAGCACGACGTTTCACCCTGGTGAGTTGATGGAGATCCGCAAGGCCGTTGGCGGGTTCTCGATGTTCAGTGTCGATGGCTGCCATATGGTTGAACATACGATCAACGGTAAGCGGCAAGGAGACCCCATGGGTTAGCGGCGCGGCTGGTCTGGGATAGGCTGTTGGCGTTGGTCTGACGCCGAGGTTCCATGTCTACGACTAGTTCTACGCCTATGCCTGCGACTGGTAGCTTGCAGTTGGTCGAGGCTGTGATTGAGCGTTTTGACGGAGCAACGGTCGGGGAGCGCCGCCGTTGGATGAGTTCAAGGCGCAAGCGGTCGCGGCAGCGCTCGAGCCTGGCGTGAACGTTT
>JALQTL010000374.1 GCA_023260935.1 Paracoccaceae bacterium | reverse complement strand
CGAAACGGTTTCGGCTATTTCCCGGGGGGTGGCCGATGGTCTTCTGGCGGGCGGGGTGCTGCCGGTTATGAAGCATCTGCCGGGGCATGGCCTTGCACAGGCCGACACCCACCATGATTTGCCCACCGTCACCGCCGATGCCGATCTGCTGCGCCGGGTGGATTTCGCGCCCTTTGCCACGCTGAACGACCTGCCGATGGCGATGACCGCGCATATCATCTTTGCCGCCTTTGATGGCAAGCACCCAGCCACGCAAAGCCCCCGGATGATCCGCCTGATCCGCGAGGAGATCGGCTTTCACGGTCTGCTGATCACGGATGACCTGAACATGCAGGCGCTGTCGGGCGATCTTGCCTCGCGCACCCGGGCGGCAATGGCCGCAGGCTGCGACATTGCCCTGCATTGTAACGGCCAGATGGCCGAGATGGAGGCTGTGGCAGGTGCCTGCGGCGCGCAGACAGCCGAAACCGCGGCCCGGGCGCAGGCGGCCCTTTCGCGCAGGCACCCGCCCGAACCCGTTGACATCGCGGCGCTGGAAGCGGAATTTCGATCCCTGATATCGGGCGAAGGAAATTCCATGGCCATGGCAGCGGGGCATGTCTGATCCCATCGCCGACGACTGGGGCGAAGAACGGCTTGCGCCGGCCGACAGGATGGCGGCCGAGGCGCTGATCGTTGATGTCGACGGCTACGAGGGCCCGCTTGACCTTCTTCTGATGCTCAGCCGAACGCAAAAAGTGGACCTGCGCCGCATTTCGGTTCTGGAGCTGGCGGAACAGTATCTGGCTTTCGTCAACCGTGCCAGTGCCTTGCGCATCGAACTTGCGGCAGATTATCTGGTGATGGCGGCCTGGCTTGCGTTTCTGAAGTCGCGGCTTCTGCTGCCGCCAGAGCCCGGGGCAGAAGGCCCCAGCGCCGAGGAACTGGCCGCCCATCTGGCCTTTCAGCTGGAACGCCTGCAAGCCATGCGCGAAGCGGCGGCGCGGCTGATGGCGCGCGATCAGCTGGGCCGCGATTTCTTTGCCCGCGGCCTGCCCGAAGATGTGACGCGGCTGCGCAAGATCGATTATTCCGCCACGCTGCTGGATTTGATGCGCGCCTATGCCCGCATCCGCACGAAGGATGATTTCCGCCCCTTCGTGATGGACCGCAACCATGTCTTCACCATGGAACAGGCGCTGGAACGGATGCGCGGCCTGATCGGCTATGCCGGGGAATGGGCCGATCTGACAAGCTTCCTGCCCGATGGTTGGGATGTGAACCCGATGCGGCGGCGTTCCTCGACCGCGGCACATTTCGCGGCCATCCTTGAAATGGCCAAGCGCGGGCAGGTGGAGGTGCGGCAGGGCGAAACCTTTGCGCCGATTCAGATACGGCGGAAAGAGCCATGACCGACCGGGCCGAACCCATCGAGAAATCCCTGTTCGAAGCCCCGCCGATGGCCGAACAGGAACGCATGGCCGAGGCCATTCTTTTCGCCAGTGCCGAACCTGTGACGGTGGCCGAGCTGGCCGCGCGCATGCCCCATGGCTGCGACCCGGCCGAGGCGTTGGCACATCTGCGGCGGCGCTATGTGGGGCGGGGAGTCAACCTTGTGCGGGTCGGGGATGCCTGGGCCATGCGCACGGCGGCCGATCTGGGCCATCTGATGCGCAAGGAAACCGTGGAACAGCGCAAGCTTTCGCGCGCGGCGATCGAAACCCTTGCCATCGTCGCCTATCACCAGCCCGTCACGCGGGCCGAGATCGAGGAAATCCGCGGCGTTGCGGTCAGCCGGGGCACCATCGATCAGCTGATGGAGCTGGACTGGATCCGCCTTGGCCGGCGCCGGATGACCCCGGGGCGGCCGGTGACCTTTGTGGTGACGGAACATTTCCTTGATCACTTCGGGCTGGAATCGGCGCGTGATCTGCCGGGGGTCAAGGAACTGCGGGCGGCGGGCCTGCTGGACAACAGACCCCTGCCGGGGGCGATGCAGAAACCCGATGAGGAGGATGACGAAACCTCGGCCGGGCAAAGCGAACTGTTCGAGGATTGAGATGACGCTGAACCAGATCTGGAACATGGTGCTTCGCATCTTCATCCGCAAAGGGGTGAACTGGGGCATCAACAAGGGCATGGGCCACATGTCCTCGGCCGGGCGCAAGGCTGCGGGGGCGGGAGCCCGGCAGGGCGGCGCCGGCCCGGCGAATGCCGCGCAGGCGCATCAAGCGCGCGAACTGGCCAAGCGGGCGCGCAAGGCCGCGCGGCTGACACGGCGGATCGGACGCTAGCCGCCGGGGAACCCGCAGATTTCGCGCGCGCCTTCATCGCCCTGTCACTTTCCTGTGCAACCTCTGGCGCCAAAGGCTGTGGCAACCGGCCACAGGCCGTGGGGGGCTTGTCAGGCGGCAAACGCCAGATATAGTTCGGGTGATCGGGGCGGGACTCCCCGCCTTGATGCCGCAGGCAACGGTGTAGGGTGGGAGTCCCAGAACCAGGATGGACGGCGATTTCAGAACCTCTTTCGTGCGCGATCCGGCCGCGCTGAAGCGATACCCCGCGCTGGTGCTGAATGCGGATTATCGCCCGCTCAGCTATTACCCGCTCAGCCTGTGGCCGTGGCAAGAGGCGATAAAGGCGGCCTTTCTGGATCGTGTCCAGATCGTCGCAGAATACGACGAGGTAGTGCGAAGCCAGCGGGCCGAGTTCCGGATACCTTCGGTCGTGGTGCTGAAAGATTTCGTCAAACCCCAGAAGCGCGTGGCATTCACGCGCTTCAATCTTTTTCTGCGGGACGAATTCTGTTGCCAGTACTGCGGGGCCAAGGGCGATCTGACCTTTGACCACGTTCTGCCGCGCGCCCGGGGCGGGGTGACAAGCTGTGAAAACGTGGTTGCGGCCTGTAGCCCCTGCAACTTGCGCAAGGGATCAAAGCTGATGCGGCAGGTTGGGATGTCGCTTCAGCGCCCGCCCCGCCAGCCGACGGCCGAAGAGATGC
>JALQTL010000281.1 GCA_023260935.1 Paracoccaceae bacterium | reverse complement strand
CACCACCTGCACCACGGTGTGCTGCTGGAGGGAGAACTGCGCCAGGGTGACACGGTGGATGCCGAGGTCACCGGCGATATTCGCCAGGCGACGGCCCTGAACCACTCCGCCACCCACCTGCTGCACGAGGCGCTGCGTCGCGCGCTTGGGGATCATGTGGCGCAAAAGGGCTCGCTGAACGCGCCGGATCGTTTGCGATTTGACTTCAGCCACAACAGCGCCGTATCGCCGCAGGATCTGGCCACGGTCGAGGCCGAGGTGAACGCATTTATCCGGCAGAACGCGCCGGTGGAAACCCGTATCATGACGCCGGACGACGCCCGCGCCATCGGGGCGCAGGCGCTCTTTGGCGAAAAAGATGGCGATGAGGTGCGGGTCGTTTCGATGGGCTGGCTGGACGGGTCGGCCAAGGGTACCGACGGGCGGACCTATAGCCTTGAACTTTGCGGCGGCACCCATGTGGCGCGCACCGGCGACATCGGGGCCTTTGTCGTGCTGGGTGACAGCGCCTCATCGGCCGGGGTGCGCCGGATCGAGGCTCTGACGGGGCAGGCCGCGCTGGATCACCTGCGCGCGCAGGATGCCCGGCTGGCCGATCTGGCCGCCGCGCTGAAAACCCCTGTGGCCGAGGTGGTGGACCGGGTGAAGGCGTTGGCCGAAGAACGCCGCGCCTTGCAGAACGAAGTGGCGCAATTGCGCCGCGAACTGGCCATGGGCGGCACCTCTGGCGGGCCCGAGGTGAAACAGGTCCATGGCGTGAAATTCATCGCGCAGGTCATGCAGGGTGTCTCGGGCAAGGATCTGCCCGCGCTGATCGACGAGATGAAGGGGCGGCTGGGATCGGGTGCGGTGCTGCTGATCGCCGATACCGGCGCCAAGCCCGCGGTTGCCGCAGGCGTCACGCAGGATCTGACCGGCCGGATCAGCGCAGTCACGCTGGTCAAGGCCGCGGCCGAGGCGATGGGAGGCAAGGGCGGTGGCGGCCGCCCCGACATGGCCCAGGCCGGGGGCGCCGATATCACGCTGGCCGATGCCGCGATTGCTGCCGCCGAAGCCGTATTGAAGGAATAACACCATGCCGACAGCCCTGTGGATCGCCCATGTGACCGTCACCGATGCCGACGCCTACGGCGCCTATGCCAAGGCCGCGGGCCCTGCCATTGCCGATCATGGCGGGGTCTTCCTTGCGCGAGGCGGGCGCTATGTGCAACTGGAAGGCAATGACCGCGCCCGCAATGTGGTGGCCCGCTTTCCCAGCGTCGAGGCTGCGGTAGCCTGCTACAACAGCCCGGCCTATCAGGCCGCTCTGGACCATGCCCGCGGCGCCAGTGTGCGCGATCTGGTGGTGGTGGAAGAAATCGGCTGATCCGCCGCAAGCGCAGCCCCGCGCATGCAAAGAATGCGCGGGAATTGCCCGCTGACAGCCTGTCATACACCTGTTATAAAGAGAAAAACCGGGCCCAAACGGCCCCTTCAGGTGTTGAGGCAACAACATGTGCCGCTGGGCCGCCTATGTGGGCGAACCGATCTTTCTGGAAGATATCATCAGCCGTCCCGGCCATTCGCTGATCCATCAGTCGCATTGCGCCACGAAATGCCACACCGCCATCAACGCCGATGGCTTTGGCGTTGCGTGGTATGGTGAACGCCCCGAACCGGGGCTTTTCCGCGATGTCCTGCCGGCGTGGAGCGACCCAAACCTGCGCAGCCTGACGGCACAGGTCAAATCGGGGCTCTTTCTGGCCCATGTCCGTGCCTCGACCGGGACGGCCACCAGCCGCAACAATTGCCACCCCTTCACCTGGGGCAATTGGTCCTTCATGCACAACGGGCAGGTTGGCGGATATGAGGCCTTTCGCCGGGATGCAGACATGATGATCCCGGAAGCGCTTTACGCCCACCGCAAGGGCGCCACCGACAGCGAGGCGCTTTTTCTGATCGCCTTGGCCGAGGGGTTGGAACAAGACCCCGCCGGCGCGATGGAACGGGCCTGCGCGCGGCTGATCCGGCTGGCCATGGCCAAGGGGGCGATGCCCTGGCTGCGGCTGACGGCGGCACTGTCGGATGGCAAGCGGCTTTATGCCATGCGGCATGCCACCGATGATCTGGCCCCGTCCTTGTTCTATCGCTGGTCAGATACGCGGCAGGGTTGGGCCGTGGTTTCCGAACCGTTGGAAAGCGGCGAAGGCGGCTGGCACGAGGTTCCGCCCGCCACCCTGTGCGTCTTTGGCCCCGATGGCGTGCAGCAGCACGACTTCCTGCCCTGCCGGCTGGCGGCGGCCGCCGCCTGAACTTGCGGCACCGCTTCACCCCCTGTAGGGTCTGCGGACGCAAAAGGGGTATTACATGAAGCCACGATCGGCACGGCACTGGCTGTGGATCGCCGCGTGTTTTGCGGTGCTTCTGTCTGTGCTGGCAGGATGGGTGACATGGCGTCAGTCGCTGGCCAAGGAACTTGCCGATACCGCGCGCCGGGGCGACAACGTGTTGCAACTGGCAGCTTCCGCCCTGTCGGGCCAGCTTGACCGGTTCGAACGCCTGCCCGCGCTGATCGCCGATCAGCCACTGGTGCGCCAGTTGGCGGCCTCGCCCGAAGACCCGGTTCTGGTGGCCGCGACGAACCGCTACCTTGCCCGCATCCAGGAACAGCTTGATGCCTCGGACGTCTATCTGATGAACCGCAACGGCGTGACGGTGGCCGCGTCCAACCACGCCAGCGAAACCTCTTTCGTGGGCGGCAACTTCGCCTTCCGCCCTTATTTCTTCGACGCGCTGAAAGGGGGCACGGGCAGGTTCTATGCGCTTGGCACCACCAGCAGGAAGCGCGGCTACTACTTCGGCGCCCCGGTTCTGGTGGGCGATCAGATTGCCGGGGTGCTGGTCTTCAAGATCGACCTTGATGCCATCGAAGAGGCATGGAAGGGCGGCGATTATGCGGTGCTGGTGACTGACCCGGATGGCGTGGCCTTCCTCTCAAGCCGGTCGGAGTGGCTGTTTGATGCCATCCGCCCGCTGTCGGAAGCCTCGCGCGCGCGGATTTCGGCCACGCGGCGCTATGCCGATGCCAGCATCGGCCTTCTGGATGTCACCGAAGACCGGATGGAGGACGGCCATCACATTCTGGGCGTGCAGGAAGGCAATGCGGTGCGCAACTATGTGCAGCGCGATCTGCCGATGCCGAAGGCGGGCTGGCAGGTGCATGTGCTGATCGATACCGCGCAGGCAAGGCGCGCGGCCCTTACATCGGCGGTGGTGGCGATGCTTTCGGTGGGACTGCTTGCGATGCTGGGGGCGATCCTTTGGCAGCGCCGGCTACGACTGGCCGAACGGATGCAGATGCAGGCCGAGGCGCGTGCCGATCTGGAGCGCCGGGTCGAGGAACGGACGGCCGAACTGAAACAGGCGCAGGCCGATCTGGTGCAGGCCGGCAAGCTTGCCGCACTTGGGCAGATGTCGGCGGCGCTAAGCCACGAATTCAACCAGCCTCTTGCCGCCGCCCGCACCTATGCCGACAACGCCGGCGTTCTGATGGACCGCGGCCGGATGGACGAGGCGCGCACGAACATTACCCGCATTCTGGGTCTGATCGACCGGATGACCAGCATCAGCCGCCACCTGCGCAGCTTTGCCCGAAAGCCCGGACAAAGGCTTGCCCGCGTCGCCTTGCCCGAGGTGATCGAGGCGGCGGTGGAAATCGCGGCCCTGCGGCTGAAATCGGCCGGGGCGCGGCTGGTGGTAGAGGTGTCGAACGACCTGCCGCTTGCCGTGGCAGGCCCGGTGCGGCTGCAACAGGTGCTGGTCAATATCCTGACCAATGCCGCCGATGCCGTGGAAGACCAGCCCCGGCGCGAGATCCACCTTGCCGCGCGGGCCGAAGCGGGCCAGCCGGTGATCCGCATCACCGACAGCGGCCCCGGCGTGCCCGAGGCGCTGACCCAAAGGATCTTCGATCCCTTCTTCTCGACCAAGGGGGTGGGTAAGGGGCTGGGTCTTGGACTTTCCATTTCCTACAACATCATCAAGGATTTCGGGGGCGATCTTTCGGTGGGTGCAGGGCCCGGGGGCGGGGCCGTCTTCACCATCCGCCTGCGCGCGGCCCTTTCCGATGTGCCAGAGGCCGCCGAATGACCCCGATCCGTATTCTTCTGGTCGATGACGAACCCGATCTGCGGGCCTCGACCGCGCAGGCGTTGGATCTGGCGGGTTTTCCGGTGCAGGACTTCGGCGCGGCCGACCGGGTGATGGATCTGGTCAGCTTCGGCTTTCCCGGGATCGTGCTGACAGATATCCGCATGCCCGGCATGGATGGCCTGACGCTGATGAACCGGGTGCACGAGATTGACCGCGATATCCCGGTGATCCTCATCACGGGCCATGGCGATGTGCAACTGGCGGTGCGGGCGATGCGCGAAGGCGCCTATGATTTCGTGGAAAAGCCTTTTTCGGCCAGCCAGTTGGCCGAAATCGTCGCGCGCGCGGCCGATTACCGGCGGCTGGTGCTGGAAAACCGGGTGCTGAAGGCGGCAGCCGGGCAGGCGGATGATCTGGAACAGCGGCTTATCGGCCGGTCGAATGCCATGATAGACCTGCGCCGCCGCATCCGCACCATCGGCCCCTCTGAAGCGGATGTGCTGATCGTGGGGGAAACCGGCGCGGGCAAAGAGGTGGTCGCGCGCGCCCTGCATGATCTTTCGCCCCGGGCGCGCAAGCCCTTTGTCACCATCGATTGCGCCGCAATCCCGGCGGCGCTGATCGAATCCGAGCTTTTCGGGCATGAGGCCGGGGCCTTTCCCGGCGCTTTGCGGGCCCGGTTCGGCAAATTCGAACACGCGCGGGGCGGCACGATCCTTCTGGATGACATCGCCTCCATGTCACTGGATTTGCAGGGGAAACTTCTGCGGGTCATCGAGCAGCGCACGGTTACGCGGCTGGGGTCGAACGAAGCGGTGGCGCTGGATGTGCGGTTCATGGCCACCGCGCGCGTGGCGCTGGAGGCAGAGGTAGAGGCCGGGCGCTTCCGGGCCGATCTTCTGTATCGGCTGAACGTGGTCACCTTGCAGGTGCCGCCGCTTTCGGCCCGGCGCGAGGATATTGGGCTGTTGTTCCTGCGGCTTCTGGCCGAAGCCACCAGCCGCCACCGCACCGATCCGCCCCATGTGCCGCCCGCCGCCGTGGCCCAGCTTGCCGCCCGCGACTGTCCGGGCAATGTGCGCGACTTGCGCAATGCAGCCGATCGTTATGCCCTGGGCCTGGGCGAGGCCTTCTTGCCGGATGAGGCCCCTTCACGGCTGGCCGAACGGGTGGCGGAATTCGAAAAGCGGGAAATCGAAGCAGCCCTTGCCGCGCATCGGGGCAACCTGAAGCCGGTCTACGAATCCCTTGGCCTGTCGCGCAAGACGCTGTGGGAAAAGATGCAAAAACATGGCCTGGACAAGGCCCAGTTCGGCGCATCGGGCGAGGGCGAGGCGGAATAGGGAAGCTTTCCCCCCATCCTTCGGGCACGATGTTACGAAATCCACCCATCCGGGCGGCATGAGGGGATTTGATTGCGCAAACATGGATGAACGCGATTGAGTAACAGGCGCCAGCGCGTTTCCCTTGCGCCAGCACGGTGGGCGGGAGGCCCCCTGTGAGTTGTTCCAAGGGAGGACGCATGTTCATCAAGACCTTCACCGTCGCCGTCGTGGCCGGCGTCGTTGCAACCGCTGCCATGGCGCAGGACAAGACCGGCTGGCCCAGTGAAATGACCATCGGCACCGCCTCGCAGGGGGGCACCTATTTCGTCTATGGCAATGGCTTTGCCGGATACATCTCGGAAGCGCTTGGCGTGAACGCCACGGGCGAGGTGACGGGCGGCCCGGTGCAGAACGTGACGCTGGTGCAAACGGGCGATCACCTGATGGGCCTTGTCACCATGGGCCCCGCCTATGACGCCTGGAACGGCAAGTCGGAACTGGCCCCGGGGCTGGAGCACAAGGACGTGCGCGCGCTGTTCCCGATGTATCAGACGCCTTTCCAGGTCATCGCGCTGAAGTCTTCGGGCATCACCAGCGTGTCCGATCTGGCCGGCAAGCGCGTGTCGGTCGGCCCCGCAGGTGGCACTCCGGGCACCTATTGGCCGCAGTTCATGGCCGCCCTCGGGGTCGAGGCCAATATCTCGAACGCCGGCGCGGCCGATGCCGCGGGCCAGCTGACTGATGGGCTGATCGATGCCTTCGCCTTTGCCGCGGGCGTGCCGATTTCGGCCTTTGCCGAACTTGCGGCGCAGCAGGATGTGGTGATGTTCGGCTTCACCCCCGAAGAACAGGCCAAGGTGCTGGAAGCCTTCCCCGCCATGGCCCCGCTGACCATTGCGGCAGGCACCTATGCCGGGCATGACTATGACCAGCCCACTGTGGCCCTTTGGAACTTTGCCGTGGCCCACAAGGACATGCCCGATACGCTGGCCTATGAGATCACCAAGCTGGCGCTGGATAACCCCGACCGCATGGTGCAGATCCACGCCGCAGCCAAGGAAACCTTGCTGGAAAACTGGGACAAGAACACCTTCATGCCCTTCCACCCGGGCGCGGTGAAATATCTGGAAGAAAAGGGAATTACGGTTCCCGACACGCTGAAGTAAGGCGAACGGCCCGCCGTCAGCTTCGGGCGCCTCGCGATGGCGGGGCGCCCTTTTTTCTGAACGTTCCAGGGGGGAACCACCGATGACCGCGCCCAAGGATGACGCGCCCGCACAAGATATCGCTTCCGGTGTCGATAACGAGATTTTTGCCGGCAACCAGCGCAAGCCCATCGGCAGCATCGGGCTGCTGGTCGGGGCACTTTGCGTGATCTATACCGCCTTCCATATCGGGGTGATGAACCTTTACCCACTGGAGACATGGACCTATCGCCTGATCCATGTGGGCGGCGGTCTGGCCATCGGCTTCCTGCTGTTTTCTTCGCTAAGCTTCGGGGAACGCGAAGGCCCGGCCCAAAGGAACCGGCTGATGCTTTTGGCACCCGGAGCGGTTCTTGTGCTGGTGGCACTGGCGCAGGTGGTCTGGTTCTGGATTTCGGGCACGGGCGTGGATCAGGCCGCGCAGGCCACTGCCTTTCGCTGGACCTTCGGGGCGCCGCTGGCCATTGGCACCGCGCTGACGCTGATCGTGGCATGGATCATGCCCGAACCGCGCCGCGCAAGGCTGGATGCGGCCGATATCGTTCTGGCAATGTCTGCGATTGCGGTGACGCTTTACATCATCTTTCACGCGCCCTTCCTGCGCTTGCGCGCCGGAACGGCGCTGGCGAAGGAAGCGGACATGTGGGCCGCTCTGGTGGGCGTCGTTCTGATCCTGGAATTGACGCGGCGGATGGCGGGGCTGGCGCTGGTGATCATCGCCGGCATCTTCGTGATCTACAGCTTTGTCGGCCCCTGGCTGCCCGGCATCCTGTATCACAAGGGCTACAGCCTGACGCGGTTCTTCACTTACGTCTTTACCGATCAGGGCATTCTGGGCCCGACCACGGCGATTTCATCCACCTACATCATCCTCTTCGTGGCCTTCGCGGCCTTCCTTCAGGCTTCCCGGGTGGGCGAGTATTTCGTGAACTTCGCCTTCGCCGCCGCCGGTGACCGGCGTGGGGGGCCTGCAAAGGTGGCCGTCTTCGGATCGGGGCTGATGGGCATGATCAACGGCACCTCGGCTGGCAATGTGGTGGCAACGGGGTCGTTGACCATCCCGCTGATGAAGCGTGTGGGCTACAAGCCGCAGACGGCGGCGGCGGTCGAGGCGGCAGCCTCTTCCGGCGGGCAGATCCTGCCGCCGATCATGGGGGCAGGGGCCTTCATCATGTCGGAAATCACCGGCATCGCCTATTCCGATATCGTCATCGCCGCGATCATCCCGGCGCTGCTCTACTTCGCCTCGGTCTATTTCAACGTCGATCTGGCGGCGCAGAAATATGACATGAAGGGGATCCCGCGCGAGGAGCTGCCCAAGTTCCGCAAGCTGGCGCGGCAGGTGTTCCTGTTCATCCCGATCTTCATCCTGATCGGTGCGCTGTTCATGGGCTATTCGGTGATCCGCGCGGGCACGCTTGCCATGGGGGCCGCGGCAGTGGTTTCGTGGCTGACGCCCTACAGGATGGGGGTGAAAGAGATCCTTTTCGCGCTGGAGATTTCGACCAAGATGACGCTTCAACTGGTCGCTGTCTGTGCCGCGGCGGGCATCATCGTGGGCGTGATCGCGCTGACGGGCCTCGGCACACGGTTTTCGTCGCTGCTGCTGGGGCTGGCGGAAAACAACCAGATCATCGCCCTGTTCTTTGCCATGGTCGTATCCATCGTGCTGGGGATGGGCATGCCCACCACGGCCGCCTATGCAGTTGCGGCAAGTGTCATCGCGCCCGGCCTGATCTCGATGGGGATCGACATGCTGACCGCGCATTTCTTCATCTTCTACTTCGCGGTCATGTCGGCCATCACCCCACCGGTGGCACTGGCGGCCTATGCCGGGGCGGCCATTGCGCAGTCTGACCCGATGAAGACATCGGTTGAATCCTTCAAGATGGGGTTGGCGGCCTTTGTGGTGCCCTTCATGTTCTTTTCATCGCCCGAACTGCTGATGCAGGGCAGCACGGCAGACATCATCCATGTCGTGATCGGGGCATTGCTGGGTGTCTACCTGCTGTCATCGGCGGTGCAGGGGTGGTTCTTCGGCAACCTCAACATCGCGCTGCGCATCGTGCTGGCCCTGGCGGCCATGGCGATGATCGACTCGGGCTACCTGACCGATGCCATCGGGCTGGGCACTGCGGTGATGATCTGGGCGGTGCAGAAAAAGATGGTCAAGTCCGCCACCATCGCCCACGGCGCCGACTGAGGCCCGCGGCTGCCCTCAATGCAGGGGCAGCCCCTTTTCCCGGCACGCGCGTG
>JALQTL010000230.1 GCA_023260935.1 Paracoccaceae bacterium | reverse complement strand
GATTGGTGCAGAACTGCCCTGCCCCCCTGGTCAGGCTGGCCGACCAGCCCTGCGCGATCTGCCCCCCGCGGGCCGCCATCGCGGCCGGCAGCAGGAACATCGGGTTCACCGAGCCCAGCTCGCCAAAGAAGGGAATGGGCTCTGGACGGGCGGCGCAAAGATCGAACAGCGCCCGCCCGCCTGCAAGCGACCCGGTAAAGCCCACCGCGGCAATCCGCGGATGCGTCACCAGTGCCTCGCCCACCCGGCGGTTCCCGCCCTGGATCAGGCTGAAAACACCGGCGGGCATGTCACAGGCGCGGATGGCGGCATGAATGGCCTCGGCCACGATCTCGCCCGTGCCGGGATGGGCGGAATGCCCCTTCACCACCACCGGGCAACCAGCGGCAAGGGCCGCGGCCGTATCGCCCCCGGCCGTTGAAAAGGCCAGCGGGAAGTTCGATGCGCCGAAAACCGCGACCGGGCCGATCGGGCGCTGGATCATCCGGATCTCGGGGCGCGGCAGCGGCTGACGGTCCGGCAGGGCCGCGTCATGGCGACGGTCGAGGTAGTCACCCTTTTCGATATGGTCGGCAAACAGGCGCAACTGGCCAGTGGTGCGGCCCCTTTCGCCGTTCAGGCGGGCCTCGGGCAGCCCCGTTTCCTGACATCCGATCTGGGTGATCGCCTCGGCACGGGCCTCGATCTCATCGGCGATGGCGCGCAGAAAGGCGGCCCGCCTTTCCCGGGGCATCCAGCCATAGGACCAGAACGCCGCCTCGGCCGCCTCGGCCGCCTGATCGACCAGTTCCACCGTTCCGACGGAAAAGCTGTGCGCGGGGCCAGTGGCGGGGTCCGAAAGGAAACTCGCTTCGCCGGCGATCCAGTTACCGGCAATCAGATGCTTTCCATGGGGGGTGAAGGTCATGCGATCTCGCTTTCCGTCAGGCAGTGGTCTGGGGCATGGTGATCCGGGGCCCGGCCTTTCGGGCACCGTTAAGTGTTTGTATTCTTGTTGTATGCAAAAAGTCAAGGTAATCTCCCGCCTCAGGCGGATAACGGAGACAGCAAAGATGGGCCAGATTTTTTCAGTCAGCGACCTTCAGGCGCGCGTGCAGGCAATCTTTTCGCGCGCCGGCATGAATGACGTGCAATCGGGGGCGCTGGCGCGGGTGATCACGGCCGGAGAGCGGGATGCCTGCAAGTCGCACGGGGTCTTTCGCATCGAAGGGGCGCTGCGCACGCTGAAGGCCGGCAAGGTGGACGGCACGGCCCTGCCGGCCCTGAAACCGGGCGAAGGCTCTGCCATCGTGCGCGTCGATGCCGCGGGGGGTTTTGCAAACCCGGCTTTCGAACTTGGACTGCCCGAGTTGGTGGCGCGCGCACATGATCTTGGCCTTGCCGCCCTTGTGGTGAATGACTGCACCCATTTTTCTGCGCTTTGGCCCGAGGTGGAGGCGATTACCGATCAGGGGCTGGCGGCCATGGTCATGTGCCCCAGCTATGCCACCGTTGCCCCCACCGGCGGCATCCGGCCGCTTCTGGGCACCAACCCTTTCGCCTTTGGCTGGCCCCGGCCCGGGCGTGATCCCTATGTCTTCGACTTTGCCACCTCGGTTGCCGCGCGGGGCGAGATTGAGTTGCACCGCCGCGCCGGCAAGCCTTTGCCGGATGGCTGGGCGCTGGATGCATCCGGCCAGCCGACAACCGACCCGGAGGCCGCGCTGGCCGGGGCCATGCTGCCCTTTGGCGGGCACAAGGGATCGGCCATCGGCACCATGATCGAACTGCTTGGGGCCGTAATGATCGGCGATCTGACCAGCCCCGAAGTGCTTGATTTTCTGGGCACAACAACCCTTGCACCGTTCCACGGCGAGTTGATCCTTGCCCTGTCGCCGCAGAAATTCGCGGCTGGCCGGGCGGGCGATCCCTTTGCCCGGGCGGAACTTCTGTTCGAGGCGATCAAGGGTCAGGGCGCACGCCTGCCGTCGGAACGTCGCTTCGCAGCCCGCGCCCGTTCGCAGGAAGTGGGGATCGAACTATCAGATGCCGAGGTGGCGCAGCTTGACCGCTTTCTGGCCCAAGGGCTGGACGCCATCGCCTGACCGCTGCCGTGCAAAAAAGGCCCCCGTCGCCGGGGGCCTTTCTGATTTTCCGGAATGCCCGCAGGTCAGACCTTGCAGGCTTGAACCGCCCCGGGAAGCTTGCTCCATTCCGCGTACCATGTCTTGAACTGGGCAAGCTGGCGTTCCGCCCAACCGCGCTGGCTGGGGGTCAGCTCATCCGTCGGGTTGAAGTGCAGCGTGTATTCGGGATACCCTTCAAGCACCATCATGTGCTTGTAATACAAGACAAGATCGTAACCTTCATCCCATGAGGAAAGCACTTCCAGCGCCTCGCCCAGTTCCATCGCCCGCTGGCGCGCATCCAGATCACCGGCAGCAGCAGCCTTGGACAGGGCGACAAAATGCAGGATCTCTTTCGGGATGATGTTGCCAATGCCGGTGATCGTGCCAACGGCCCCGCATTTGACATAGCCGTGATAGACGCCGGTATCCACGCCCGCCATCAGGATCACGCCATCATCGGCGCTGGTGATATGTTCGGCGGCATAGGTCATTGCCTTGGCCCCGCCAAATTCCTTGAACCCGACAAGGTTCGGGTGCTCGGCCCGCAGGGCAAAGAACAGATCGGCCTTGGTTTCAAAACCGTAATAGGGGCTGTTGTAGATCACCGCCGGCAGGCTAGGCGCGGCCGCGAGAATGGCCTTGAAGTGATTGCGCTGCGCCACCGCAGACCCGCCGCGCGACAGCACGCGCGGGATCACCATCAGCCCCGCAGCACCCACCTTTTCGGCATGCGCCGCCAAAGCCACGGCCGAGGCCGAATTCACTGCCCCCGTTCCCACGATCACCGAAAGCCCGGCCTGAACCAGCCTTTCAACGCCTTCCATCCGCTGCGCATCGGTCAACAGCGGCCAGTCGCCCATCGACCCGCAATAAACCACGGCAGACATGCCCGCCGCGACCAGTTCCTTGCCCTTGCGCACCAGGGCATCGAAATCGGGGGTGCGGTCAGCCTTGCAGGGTGTCATCAGCGCGGGGATGACACCGGTGAAAATCGCGGTATCCATTAAAGAACTCCTGTGTATCGGGCAGTGGCAACCACCGGCAAGCCCGCTGGCCGCCGAATCTCCGCGTCAGTATACCTTTTGCATTTTAATTGTCGACAAGAAATCACCCCCTTACAAAGGCACCTCGTGGCGGGTGTCGCGCGAGAAGAATTGCTGGATCTGGCGCACGATCTGATCGGCATGTTCGCGGGCCAGACGATCGCTCAGTTCCACATCGCGGGCGGCGATGGCGGCGATGATCCCGGCATGTTCATCCGAATATTCCTTGGGCAACCTGTCATCGAAGGATTGGTAATACAGCCGCAGGATGCGGCGGCCTTCGTCCAGAAGCCGCAGCGTCAGCGCGGTGTAATAGGGGTTGCGCCCCGCTTCGGCGATTGCGGCATGGAAATCGCGATTGATGGCGATCATGGCCAGCGGGTCGCGCGCCGCCACGGCCGCCACATAACGCTCCTGATGGCCCTTGATGATCTCCAGATCTTCGGGGCGGTGACATTCCGCCGCCAGCCGCGTTGTCACGCGATACATCAGGGTGATGGCATCAAAGAAGGTATGCAGCTTCATGAAATCGATATTGGCCACAATCGCCGACCGGTTCGGCAGGGTTTCGACCAACCCTTCCCCGGCAAGCCTTACCAGCGCCTCGCGGATCGGGGTGCGGGACATGCCAAATCGTTCGGCAAGGTTCACCTCATCGATCGGGCGCCCCGGCGGCAGCGCAAGGGTCAGGATCTCGTCACGCAGCATTTCGTAGACATGCTTCACCCCAGACCCGCGCTTGCGCTCGGTCACGATGTCTTCGGCATTGTCCGCCATTCTGCGGCCCTCCCGGGTCAGAACACAAATTGTCGACAGAATGATTAGCGCCAGCAATCCGACGGATCAATGACTACAGTGCCCCCGACGCCCGGGCCCGGACCCGCCTGATCGCAGCCGGCAGATCGTGCTTCTTCCGGACTTGGCAGTCAATGTACTGGTCACGGGCGAAACGCTTGGCACCTTCAAGAGCACGCGGCCCTTTTCTGCCCGCACCCAGCGTCCGCCGATCTGGCGCAACAAGCCGGGCCAATCCTCGTTCTCGGCTGCCCTCATCCCATACCAAAGGCGCCCCGCCTACCGGGCTCGCCTTCCGAAGAAGGTCAAAGAGGCTGGCCCCCCCAGTTTGGCCCGACGATAAACGATCTCAATCCGGACGATTGCGCGGACCAGCCCGGGAAGCAACATGTCGCGTGATCGCGAACCCGCCGCGATCACGCTGCGAACCGGAATGTTGGCCTGCTCACCCTTTGGAAACACCACTGTCAACCGCTCGATGAAGACAGCGTTTCCTGCGGCCTCGATCCGCAGGCCATCGAAAAGCCCTCGGTGCAGGCCAACCGGAAGAACATCTGTTTCCGTCTCGAAGCTTACAAGACGCTTGCCAAGCTGGACCCACTTCACTGGCTTGGACTGCCCAAGGGCGGAAGAGGCTGTAACTGCCGCAAGGCCAGCAAGAACGCTGCGGCGCCCTATCGAGTCGGACATCCAATTCCTCCGAACCTGGCACAGGTCGTCCTTCCCCGCGCGATTTTCCCAGATGGCAATGAATGGATATCATTCCAACGCGGCAGGTGCCCGTTTTGGGCAGATGGAACCAAGCGCTACGCCCGCGTCCTGATCGCTTTTCGCCACTTTTAATGATATTTTTTGTTATCGCCATCGGAGACACCGCAGTGAACAATCGTCAGGCCATCCGCCGAAGTGCGCGGCGCGCCAACGAGGTGCGCACTGCACTTGGCGAGAACTACGCACTATACCAATATCATTTCGTTGAATTCTTCATCGAGCATCTTTGCGATATCAGCCGAACGTTCCGCGGCGATCTTCAGGAAATGATTGTTCTTGCGCTGGTGGGTCAGGTGCAGATCAGGGCAATGCGGATGTCCATCGAGACAGGGGTTCCCTTGGCGGATCTGCCGTCAGCCCGTCTGTCGATAACCGCTTCGAGCATCGCTGATGTAACGGGCATTCCCCGAGAAACCGTGCGCCGGAAATTCGCATCGCTGGAACAGAAAGGCTGGGTCCACAAGAACTCTGATGGCTCGTATCTGCTTGCCATCAATGAGGGCGTCGCGGCCGCCAAGGTAGATCTGTCGGAAGTCGATGCGCGTGCGCTGGATCGGGTCGCGCGCATGTTCCGTGATCTTGAGGCGATCATTCTGGCAAGCTGTGCCAGAGATGAGGATGCCGATGCACATGCCCATTCCGGGCAGGAGACTGACCAAAAGCTTGGCACCAAAAGCTAAGATCGGGTCGTTCCAACCTGCCGGGAGTGGCTGCTGTGCTTGATCCGGAAATGTTTCGTCTTGACGAGCATGTTGCCGTCATCACGGGTGCGGGTGCTGGCATTGGCCAATGCATAGCCGAAGTCTTTGCAGATGCTGGCGCGGCCGTCGTGATAGGCGACCTGGACAGGCAGGCGGCGGAAAAGGTGGCCGCAAATATCTTGGCCGCAGGCGGTCGGGCCGCGGGGACAGCCTGTGACGTCACGCGCGAAGAGGATCTGGAAGCGCTGATCGCCTTCGCTCTGGGTCGATTTGGTCGGATTTCCATTCTGGTCAACAATGCCGGCGGCGGCGGGCCACAGCCCTTCGACATGCCGATGGACAGCTTTCGCCGTGCCTACGAACTCAATGTCTTTTCAGTGTTCCGGCTGACCCAGCTTGCTGCCCCCCATTTGTCGATGGCCGGAGATGGCGCGGTGCTGACCATATCTTCGATGGCCGGCCAGAACCGCAACGCGCGCATGTCTTCCTACGCCTCATCCAAGGCTGCGGTCGATCACCTTACCCGCAACCTCGCCTTCGACCTGGGTGCTATGGGCATCCGCGTGAACGCGATCGCGCCCGGCGCGATCCGGACCGATGCGCTCGCCTCTGTTCTGACCCCCGAAATCGAGAAAGCAATGCTGCGGCACACGCCGTTGGGCCGCCTGGGAACGGCAGAGGATATCGCCAAGGCCGCGCTTTTCCTGTGCTCGCCGGCGTCGGCCTGGATCAGCGGTCAGGTTCTGACGGTTTCGGGCGGCGGGTCGCAAGAACTGGACTGAGCGTGCCGGTCACCGGTTCGGCAACCGGCTGGTTCGGCCCCGCCTTGTCCCGATCGCGTTCTGCCCGTCCGCTGTGGATGACGTGTTCGGCCAACGAGGCAGCGGTTGCCACGAACAGGCCGATTCCCACGAAGATGTAGAAGATCGTGAAGCCACGGCCCAAGGTTGTCTGCGGAACCATGTCCCCAAAGCCGACCGTCGAGATCGTGACCGTCGCAAAGAACAGCGCGTCCAGAAATCCCCAGCCTTCGACGAAGACATAGAATATTGCCGCGATCAGGATGATTGCCGCAGTCAGACCGATCAGCCCGCGCGTGGCAGGGTCACGCAACGCGCCCGCCAGTCCGTTGAAGATCACCCGAAGTGTCAAGAGATTGAAACGGAACATATCAATTGCGACCGATGGTCAGACGGCGCTTTGGCGCAAGCTGCGCAGCCAGAACGCGAACCCCATCACCGTCGCACCGCTGAGGACCAGCTCGAAGGCAAGCATCAGCCCCAGCAGCACTGCCGCGGCCTGCGGGAAGTTGAAGAAGACCATCAAGGCCAGCAGGATCGACAGCGCGCCCGACAGAAGGAAAGGCCAGAAGAGTGGCGTGGACCGCGCGCGAAAGGCGAACAGAAGCTTGGCGATCCCGCTGAACAGAAGGCCCAGCGCCACGAGCACCGTCAGTGCGATGACGCCCTCGAACGGATTCAGCAGAAGCGAAATCCCCAACCAGAGGTAGCCGACCGAGAACACACCGCTCCAGAGCCGGTCTGCCCAGGATCCCGCCCGGATGAAATCGAAAAACTGGATAAGGCCGGTCGCCAGAATGATCCAGCCGGCGATATGCACGGCGGTAAAGGTCGCCGGCAACGGGTTGGCCAGCGCGACGATGCCCCCCACCAGCATCAGCCCCCCCACC
>JALQTL010000189.1 GCA_023260935.1 Paracoccaceae bacterium | reverse complement strand
TACAGCCGCTTTTCAAAGAAGTGGTGCGCGTAGGGGTTGTCGTTATAGCGCGCGATCTCTGTCCAGCCTTGCTGGCGATAGAAGGCGACAGCCTTGGGCAGGTGGCGAGAGGTATCCAGAACGAGCCGGGTCACCTGCATGTGGCGGGCGTGGCTTTCCACCTGTTCCATCAGGGCGCGTGCAAGGCCGCTGCCGCGGGCATGGTCGGCGACCCACAGCCGCTTTACCTCGGCCAGACTGGTGCCATCGCCGCGCAGGCCGACGCAGCCGACCGGGGTTGGCCCATCCCATGCCAGCAGAAACAGACCAAGAGGCGGCCGCAACTGTTCCATCCCGTCATCGGTGGTTGGGCCGGGGTCGAAGCCGCCCGGAAAGGTGTGGTCCAGTTCGGCGTAATAGGCTGCAAGACAGGCAAGGGCCTGCGGGTCGGCCGGATCTATGGGGCGGATCTCTGGGGTCATCATGGCTGGGCAGGATGCGCAGGTGCCGGCGATTTGCAAGGGTAGCATTGACTTATGACGGGCCAGCCGATGAAACGGACATCAAGGGCGCGCAAGGAGTGCGGGAATGTGGCAGGGGTTTCCCCATGCGGAAAAGGGGCAGGTCATCGGCCTGCTGGGCGGGTCGTTCGATCCCGCGCATGAAGGCCATGCCCATATCACCCGGGAAGCGTTGAAGCGGCTGCATCTGGATCAGATCTGGTGGCTTGTGTCACCCGGCAATCCCCTGAAGGCCCGCCAGCCCGCGCCGATGGCCGACCGTATTGCCCATGCCCGCACGGTGATGGATCACCCAAGGGTGCGCATCACCGATCTGGAGGCACGGCTGGGCACGCGCTTTACCTTTGAAACCGTTTCGCGGCTGAAGGCGATGTATCCGGGGGTGAAGTTCGTCTGGCTGATGGGGGCCGACAATCTGGTGCAGTTTCATCGCTGGGACCGCTGGCAGGATATCCTGCGCGCGGTGCCGGTTGCGGTGCTGGCACGGCCGGGGGCAGGGGTTCAGGCGCGGCTCAGCCGGGCGGCGCAGGTGTTCCGTCAGGTGCGTTTGGCCCGGGGCGAGTCGATCGAGGGTCGTGCGCCGCCGGTCTGGGCCTTCATCAACCTGCCCATGAGCGATGCGTCCTCCAGTGCCATACGGGCGCAGGGGGGCTGGACCTCTGGTCGCGGTTGAAGCCCAAGGGCAAGAGCCGCTATGCTGGCAAGGCGGCATTTTGGTGCCGCGCGGGGGCAAGGACAAGGCTGCAATGATTTCACGGCGCGCGATTCTGGGAATGGGGGCCTCGGCCCTTGTGGTGCAGGGTCTTGCGCCGGCCTGGGCCGAGGCGCCGCTACGCTCGCCGCGCCCTGCACCCCGTCCCGGCGCTTACGGAACGCCGGCCAAGGGGGCGGCGCCCGCGCCTTCGGGCGATGCGCTGGTGGATGCGGCGCGGCTGGGGGGTGTTACCTCTTACATCGTTCTGGATGCCGCCAGCGGTACCGTGCTGGAAGCGCGCGAGGCAGACCGGTCGATGCCGCCGGCCAGCGTGGCCAAGGCGGTAACGGCGCTTTACGCGTTGGAGCGGCTGGGCCCATCGTTCCGTTTTCGCACCCGGGTGCTGGCGACCGGCCCGGTTCAGGGCGGTATCGTGCAGGGCGATCTGGTTCTTGCGGGCGGCGGTGATCCCACGTTGCAGACGGACCAGCTGGGCGATCTGGCCGCCGGCCTTGCCGCGCGCGGGATCAAAGGCGTCACAGGGCGGTTTCTGGTCTGGGATGGCGCTTTGCCGCAAATCCCCCGGATCGCGGCCGATCAGCCGGTGCATGTGGGCTATAACCCGGCCCTTGGGGGGCTGAACCTGAATTTCAATCGCGTGCATTTCGAATGGAAGCGGCAGTCCGGCGGCTGGGGGCTGGCAGTGGATGCCCGGGGGGAACGCTTCGTTCCCCCGGTCCGCATGGCGCGCGTTCAGGTGCGCGACCGTGACGCGCCGCTGTTCACCTATGCCTCGCAGGGGTCTGAAGAAGACTGGACCGTGGCCTCCGGGGCCCTTGGCAAAGGGGGCAGCCGCTGGCTGCCCGTGCGCCACCCCACCACCTATCTGGCCGAGGTATTCCAGACCCTGACAAAGGCGCAAGGCATTGTGTTGCCCGCCCCCGAGCGGGTGGCGGCCCTGCCGCAGGGCGCTGAACTGGGGGCGGTCCAAAGCGATGCCTTGCCCGATGTGCTGCGCGACATGCTGAAGTTTTCCACCAATATCACGGCGGAATGTCTGGGCCTTCGGGCCTCTGGTGCAGGCGATCTTGCCGCCTCTGGGGGGGCGATGACGGCTTGGGCCCGGTCAGCTTTTGGTGTGGGCAATCTGCATGTGGATCATTCGGGCCTCGGCTCTGACTCGCGCGTGACGGCGGGCGATATGGCACGCCTGCTGGCGGCGGCGCGGGCAAGGGGGGCGGGCCTTGCCCCCCTGTTGCGCAACGTGGGCCTTCGCGATGCCAAGGGCAAGGAAATCAAGGGCCATCCGGTGCGGGTAATGGCCAAAAGCGGAACGCTCAATTTCGTGTCCGGGTTGGCAGGACATATCCTGCCCCCGTCTGGCAAGGAACTGGTCTTTGCCATCTTTTCCGCCGATGTCGCGCGCCGCGAAGCCCTGCCGGAAGCTCAGCGCGAAAGCCCGCCGGGGGGGCGGGACTGGACGCGGCGGGCGCGGAACCTTCAGGCCCAGCTGATTTCCCGCTGGGCCCATACGCTGATCTGATGATCAGAAAGCGCAGCCGGGTTTGAAGCCCAGCTTTTTGAAGATCATCGCCGCAGGGCAAAAGCCGGTAAAGGCCGATTGCAGCAGGTTCGCGCCGATAAAGGCGGTGAACCAGACGAAGTTCGGCGAAACAGTCAACGTCAGCACGACGGACAGAAGGGTCATCACGCCGGCAAAGGCAAGTACGGTGCGGTCAAGGGTCATGGCATTGGCCTTTCGGAAAGCTGCGTCTTGCCAGATATAGCCGCTTGGAAATACAAATTCAAGATAGTGAATGTTTATGGCTTCAGATGTCGCACACGGGCGCCCCATTCGATCGCGGCGGCGTGCAGGCGATCAATCGCCAGTTCCTCGCGCACTTCCTCCAGCATCCGCAACTCCATGTCCCGCAGCTTGCCATCGGCGGCCACCACATCGCAGGCCAACGCATAAGCCGTTTCATGCAGCCTTTCGGGCAGGGCATCGCGGATCAGCCCGAACAGGGCATCCAGCCCGTCCTCTTCCTCGAACAGGTCAAAGACGGTCTGACTGACCGTGCGGATGCGGTCGTTATCGTAATTGGCAAAGACCGGCATGTGATTGACCATGCGCTGAATGGCCACCAGTTCCGAGGTGCGCATTTGTTCATCCGCGGCCGATACGGCCACCATCACGGCAACAAGCGCATCCTGTGGGGACATCGAGGCAGGCGTACTGGGCATGGCGCAATCCTTTTGCAATTGCGGCAAGATTATTGACGCGGGCCCCTCTGGGCAATAGAGGACGGGGGTTTTCCCGCACATGGGGTGCGGGCGTTTCAAGGGGAAACATGATGTCCGCTTTGCGCGATGCCGCGATGAAATCGAAGGCCTGGCCGTTCGAAGAGGCCCGCGCGATCCTGAAACGGTATGAAAAGAAGGCGCCAGAAAAGGGCTATGTGCTGTTCGAGACAGGCTATGGCCCCTCGGGCCTGCCCCATATCGGCACCTTCGGCGAAGTGGCCCGCACCACAATGATCCGCCGCGCCTTCGAGGTGATCAGCGATATCCCGACGCGGCTGATCTGCTTTTCCGATGATGTGGACGGCATGCGGAAAGTGCCCGACAACGTGCCGAACCCGGCGATGCTGCGCGAACACCTGCAGCGCCCGCTGACCTCGGTGCCCGACCCGTTCGGTGAATACGAAAGCTTTGGCGCCCATAACAATGCGATGCTGCGCCGGTTCCTTGATACCTTCGGCTTCGAATACGAATTCATCAGCGCGACGGAATTCTACAAGTCCGGCCGCTTTGACGATACGCTGCGCCTTTGCGCGGAACGCTATGACGCGATCATGGCAATCATGCTGAAATCACTGCGCGAAGAGCGTCAGCAGACCTATTCGGCCTTCCTGCCCATCCACCCCGAAACCGGCCGTGTGCTTTATGTGCCGATGAAAGAAGTGAATGCGAAGGACGCCACCATCACCTTCGACGATGAGGATGGCCGCGAATGGACGCTGCCGGTCACGGGCGGCCATGTAAAGCTGCAGTGGAAGCCCGATTTCGGCGCCCGCTGGGCCGCGCT
>JALQTL010000053.1 GCA_023260935.1 Paracoccaceae bacterium | reverse complement strand
CCCAGACCACCAGTTAGTATCCACTTGCCATTTAAGTCACCGCAAAAATGCTGACGTCCAGCCTCGGCAAAGGTTTCATAAGTGCCCTGCACGATGCCCTGACTGCCGATGTAAATCCATGACCCGGCGGTCATCTGGCCGTACATCATCAGGCCCTTCTTATCCAGTTCGTTGAAGTGGTCCCAATTCGCCCAATGCGGCACGATGTTGGAATTGGCGATCAAGACGCGCGGGGCGTCCGTATGGGTTTTGACGATGGCGACCGGCTTGCCAGACTGCACAACCAGAGTTTCGTCTGCTTCCAGATCTTTCAAACCGGCAACGATGCGGTCAAAATCCGCCCATGTGCGTGCGGCGCGACCAATACCCCCATAGACCACCAGTTCATGGGGGTTTTCCGCAACATCGGGGTGCAGGTTGTTCATCAGCATGCGCATCGCCGCTTCCCCGCCCCATGTGCGGGCAGTCTTTTCCGGGCCGGTGGGGGGGAAGATGTCACGGCTGTTCTTGCGGTCCGACATGGCGGGTTCCTTTCGGGCAGGGGCGAGATCAGGACAAAAGGGCGGGAAGGGGCAGGCCGGCGGCGCGCGCCAGATCCCCCCCCGCAATCAGGCTGGCCGCCGCGCGCAGGTCGGGGGCCAGAAAACGGTCTTCACCCATCGCCGCCACATCGCGGCGCAGGCGGGCAACCACGGCTTGCAACGGCGGGCTGGTCTTCAGGGGCGCCCTGAAATCCACGCCTTGCGCGGCACACATCGCCTCGACCCCCAGAATGACGGAAAGGTTTTCCACCATCCGGCCCAGCCGCACCGCACCATGGGCGGCCATGCTGACATGGTCTTCCTGATTGGCAGAGGTGGGCGTTGAATCGGTGACGCAAGGCATGGCGATATGCTTGTTTTCGCTCATCAATGCTGCGGTGGTCACTTCGGCGATCATCAGGCCTGAATTCAGCCCCGGGTTGGGCGTCAGGAACGGCGGCAGGTTGAACGACAGCACCGGGTCCACCATCAGCGCCACTCGGCGCTGCGCGATCGCCCCCACCTCGGCCAGGGCCAGCGCGATCATGTCGGCAGCAAAGCCCACGGGTTCGGCATGGAAGTTTCCACCCGAAACGATCAGCCCGTCATCGACCATCACAAGCGGATTGTCGGTAGCGGCATTCGCCTCGATCTCCAGCGTGCGAGCGGCCTGCCGGATCACATCCATCGCGGCCCCCGTCACCTGCGGCTGGCAGCGAATGCAATAGGGATCTTGCACCCGCGCATCCTCGGTCAGGTGGCTGTCGCGAATTTCCGATCCTTCCAGACAAGCGCGCAAGGTGGCTGCGGCCTCGATCTGCCCGGCATGGCCGCGCAAGCCATGGATCTGCGGATGAAGCGGCGCGGTAGACCCCATGATGGCATCGGTCGACAGGGCCGAGATGACCAGCGCCGATTGCACCGCCACCCAGCCATCGAACAACCCGGCAAGCGCGAAGGCGGTTGAAAACTGCGTGCCGTTGATGAAGGCCAGCCCTTCCTTCGGCCCCAGGGCAAGGGGCGACAGGCCTGCCGCCGCCAGCGCTTCGCCTCCCGGCAGGATGCGGCCCTGATACTCTGCCTCGCCATGCCCGATCAGTACGGCCGTCATATGCGACAGTGGCGCCAGATCGCCCGATGCCCCGACAGACCCCTGCGAAGGGATGATGGGTGTCACCCCCTTTTCCAGCATCGCCTCGATCAGCTCGATCAGTGCCCAGCGCACGCCCGAGGCCCCGCGCCCAAGGCTGAGAAGCTTCAAGACCATCATCAACCGGGCATGCCGGCGCGAAATCGGCGCCCCCACGCCACAGCAATGCGACAGGATCAGGTTGCGTTGCAGCGTGGCGGTATCGGCCGGGGCAATGCGCAGGCTGGCAAGCTTGCCAAAGCCGGTGTTCACGCCATAGACCGGCACGCTGCCTTCGGCCGCGGCCGTGATCGCCGCCGCAGCAGCCTCTACCTCCGGTCGGGCGCTGCGGTCCAGCCGCACGGGCAGCCCTTCAAGATAGACGCGGGCAAGATCGGCCAGACTGGCCTGACCGGGTATCAGAGTAAGGGCGGCGGTCACAGGGTCTCTCCGTTGATGCGGCGATAGAGCGGGTTGAACCCGATGCGATAGGCCAGTTCCGCCGGGTGCTGGCAGGACCAGACGGCCAGATCGGCCACCTGCCCCGGTGCGATCTGCCCCCGGTCAGCCAGACCCAGCGCCCGGGCCGCCACCACCGTGGCACCGGCAAGCGCCTCGGCCGGGGTCAGGCGGAACAGCGTGCAGGCCATGTTCATCGCCAGCAGTGATTTCCTGCTCGCCTACGGCCACTGGCTGTTGATTGGCCTGGTCGTGCTGGTCTTCGCCTTTCGGCAATTGCTGCGTCATGAGGGTCGTCGACGCCGCTGGCACCAGCTACTGTTGAAA
>JALQTL010000028.1 GCA_023260935.1 Paracoccaceae bacterium | reverse complement strand
CGATGGCACGATCACCCGCCGGTTTGGCGGCACCGGGCTTGGCCTGCCGATCGTGCGCCGTCTGGTGGAACAGATGAAGGGCACCATCTCGATGCACAGTGCGCCGGGCGTTGGCACGGTTCTGGCCGTGACCTTGCCGCTGCACGACGCCCCCGATGCCGCGCCGCCCGTCCAACCCGCCAGCCCGCCGCCGATTTCCCGGCTGGAAGGGTCTGGGCCGCTTCATGCGCTGGTGGCCGAGGATAACCTTACCAATCAGGTCATCCTGCGCGCCATGCTGGGGCGTCTGGGGGTGCAGGCCAGCTTTGTCAACGATGGGGATCAGGCCGTGGCGGCCGCCGGGCAGGGCGGGTTCGATCTGCTGCTGCTGGATATCTCGATGCCGCGCAAGGACGGGATCACCGCCCTTGCAGAGATCCGCACGGGCGCCGCTGCTTCACCGGTTCCCCCGGCCATTGCGGTAACGGCGAATGCCATGGCGCATCATCTGGAAGATTACCGCGCCGCAGGGTTCGCCGCTGTGGTGGCCAAGCCGATCCGACTGGATGATCTGGCCCGCGCCATTGCCCAGGTGCTTGCCCCGACATGACGCGGGGGCGCGCTTCAGCCCAGTAGATCAGCCGCGCAGCACGATGGCGTCGCGCCCTGACAGGCTGATCTCGACCGTCTGGCCGGGCACGGGGGGCGGCTGGTCGGCGCGATTGAACGTATCCATCGAAAGCTGCGCCCCGGCGGCCCGTGCCGTCAGCCGGATGACAGAGCCCATGAAATGCACATCCTCGATCACCGCGGGCAGCACGGCCTCGGCCCCGGGCAACTGGCCCAGCCGCAGCGCTTCGGGGCGCAGTGCGATTGGCAACACATCTCCCTTGCGCGCGCCATCGGGCAGCCCCGGCACCGTCAGCGGCTGTCCGGCAAGGCTGACCCTGCCAAGGCCCGGGTCTTCGACCGACACGTCAAAGGTGTTCAGCGTGCCCACGAAATTGGCCACAAAGCGCGTGGTCGGCCGGTTGTAGATTTCGAACGGCGCGCCGACCTGATCGGCGATGCCCGCGTTCATCACCACGATCCGGTCAGAGATGCTCATTGCTTCTTCCTGATCGTGGGTCACGAAGATGGTGGTGATGCCCAGATCCTTCTGGATCGCGCGGATCTCGTTGCGCAGGGATACCCGCACTTTGGCATCCAGCGCTGACAGCGGTTCATCCAGAAGCAGCACCCGCGGCCGGGGGGCAAGCGCCCGGGCAAGGGCGACGCGCTGCTGTTGCCCGCCCGAAAGCTGGAATGGAAAGCGCGCGCCCATTTCGGGCAGGCCGATCAGCGCCAGCATCTCTTCCACCCTTGCGGCGCGTTCATCCCGGGCAACGCCCTTGACCTTCAGCCCGAAGGCCACGTTTTCGGCGACCGTCAGGTTGGGAAACAGCGCATAGGCCTGAAACATCATTCCAATGGCGCGGTTGTTCGGCTTCAGCCCGGTCACATCCTGCCCGTCGATGGTGATCGCGCCCGAGGTGGGGGCTTCAAACCCTGCCACCATGCGCAGCACGGTGGTCTTGCCACAGCCCGACGGGCCCAGAAGGGAAATGAACTCTCCCTTGTCGATGCCAAGGGTGAAATCCTTGACCACGCGGTTCTGGCCGAAGACCTTTTCCAGATGTGACAGGTTCAGATATGACATCAGGCTTTCGCCCTTTCGTGCTTGGAAAACCGGGTGACAAGCTGCATCAGCCCCATGCAGCCCCATGTGATCGCAAAAGCAATCACCGCAAGGGCAGGGGGCTCATAGGCGCGGTTGGCACCCAGCAGTTGCATATAGGGGCCGAAGGCGGGGCGGTTCAGCAGGGCTGCCATGGTGAATTCCCCCATCACGATGGCCAGCGTCAGAAAAGCACCTGACAAGACCGCCACCATGACATTCGGCAGGATGATGCGCGCCAGAATGGTGAACCACCCCGCGCCAAGGCTTTGCGCAGCCTCGGTCAGCGTGGTCACATCGATGGTGCGCAAGCCGGTATCAACCGACCGGTACATATAGGGCAGCGCCAGCGTGGTATATCCCATGGTCAGCAGGATATCGGTGCCAAGCGCCGATCCCGTCAGCGGCAGGAAGCTGGAGGTGTTGTAAAGCCGGATATAGCCGAAGACGACGACGATGGCCGGAATGACCAGCGGCAGAAGCGTCACGAATTCCACGAAGGGCCGGGCCTGCGGCAGCTTCAGCCGGACCCAATAGGCCGTGGGAACCACCAGCACGACCCCCATCACGATGGTCGCCGCCGCCAGCCCCAGCGAATAGCCGAAGGTTTCCCAGAACCGCGGATCGGCAAAGACGACGCGATAGGCATCAAGGGAATATTCCCCGCGTCGCATGCGCAGGCTGAACTCCCCCATCCCCAGAAGCGGCAGCAAAAAGTAAAGGCAGCCAAGCAGAAAGATGGCCCAGGCGACAAGGCGGCTCATTTCATCCACCTTTCAGACCGCAGGCGCAGCCAGATATACAGGAAATTGGCAAGCGCGGTGATCACGATCATCCCGAAGGCAAGCGCATATCCAAGGTTCGGGTTGCCCAGCACATCGCCCCGGATCTGCGCGAAAAGCTTGATCGGCACGATGTTCAGCTGTGGCCCCGTCAGCGCAAAAGCCGTGGCCACGGCGCCGAAGGCATTGGCAAAAAGCAGCGCGAAGGTGCCCAGAAGTGACGGGAACAGGATCGGCAGGGCCACCATGCGCCAGTATTGCGCCCCCGTGGCCCCCAGCACCGCCGCCGCCTCGCGCCATTCCTTTTTCAGCCCGTCCAGCGCCGGGGTAATGATCAGGATCATCAGCGGGATCTGGAAGAACAGATAGGTGATGACAAGGCCCCAATAGGACAGCAGGTTGAACCCCAGGGCGCGCAGGTTGATGCCGAATTCGTTGCGCAGCCACAGCGTGATCAGCCCCACCGGGCCCAGCGTGGCGATGAAGGCAAAGGCCAGCGGCACGCCGGCGAAGTTCGACGCAACGCCCGAAAAAGTCAGCAACGGGCCGCGGATCGCCTTGGGCAGGCCACCAAATACCACCGCCGCCGCCATGCCAAAGCCGATGGCACATCCCAGAAGGGCCGTCATGAATGACAGTTTGATCGACGTCCAATAGGCGCTGCGGATGGAATCGGTGTTCAGGTCCAGCAGGTTTTGAAAGGTAAAGCTGCCATCGGGCGCCTGAAACGCCCCCAGCACGATCTTCATGGTCGGCAAGATCAGGAACAGCACCGCAAAGGCGGCAAAAGGCAGCAGTCCCAGCCATGCCACAGGTAATCCGGCGGGCAGGCGCAGGCGCGGCCCCTTAGGCGCTGTCGGCATCGGTTCCCCCTTGTCTTGGACGCAGGGGCACTTTCGGCCCCCTTCAAGAATGGCGTCCCCGCCCCAAAGCCAATGGCCCGGGGCGGGGACAGATGGTCTGGCCGTCAGGCCTTATTCGACGTTGGCGCCGACGATGGCATCCCAGCCGCCGGTCACGGCAACCTTGTTGGCATCGACTTCTTCAAGCGTCGGGAAGTAGGCGTTCTTGTAGGCCTCTGCCGGCGGCATCGCATCCAGCAGCTCCTGCGGCACCTTGCCATCGGCGACCAGTTCGCTGAAGCGCGCCGTCTGGCAGCCCCCGGCGATGTAGCCGAGCTGGCCTTCGTCCGAGAACAGATGCTCCATCCACAGCTTGGCCGCGTTGGGCTGGGGTGCATAGGCGCTGATCGCCTGCACATAGACACCGGCCAGAGCCGAGGACTTGGGGATCACCACTTCGACCGGCGGGTTGCCGTTCAGGCTCTTGCCCCAGCCAAGGCCGTTGTAATCCCATGCGATGACGATCGGCGTGGTGCCCTGGGCCAGCGTGCCGGCCTTGCCGATGACCGGCACGAAGTTGCCTGCGTCATTCAGTTGCTTGAAGAATTCCAGCCCCTTTTCGCCCGCTTCCGTGCCAGCCGCGCCGCCCATGGCCATGCCGGCCGCCAGCACCGCAAGGATCGCCTGGTTGGAAGCGCGCGGATCGCCGGCAAGTGCCACCTGGCCCGCGTATTCGGGCTTGAGCAGATCAGCCCAGTCCTGCGGCGGGTTCGGCACAAGATCCTTGTTCACCGCAAAGCCCATCACGCCGTAATAGGCGCCGACCCAGTGGCCATCGGCGTCCTTGATGCCATCGGGAATCTTGTCCCAGACGCTGACCTTGTAGGGCTGAAGCAGACCTTCGGCCTGAGCCGCAGGGCCAAAGGCAAGGCCCACGTCCAGAACGTCGGGCGCCTGCGGGCCCTTGTTGTCCTTGTTGGCCTTGACGGCCTCGATCTCGTCGGCCGAACCGGCATCGGGGTTCAGCTCGTTCACGGTGATTTCGGGATACTTGGCCTTGAACGCGGCAATGATATCGCCATAGCCACACCAGTCATGCGGCAATGCAATCGTCGACAGCATGCCTTCGGCCTTGGCCGCAGCGATGGTTTCCGCCGATTGTGCGGCAGCCATCGAAGCCGACATCATCACGGACATGCTGACAGTGGCGCACAGAAGTTTCTTGATCATCATAGGGGTCTCTCCCGGTTGAAAAGTTCGTGGCCCGCTTGTCGGTGCCGCCCCAACCTGTTCACGGGGCCGCCAGCGCGGACTTGTAACAGGAATGTAACGGCGCCTTGGCGAGTCTCGCAAGCCGATCTATCGCGGCTTCGTAACAATTTTTTCACAGGGCTTTTGGCTGAAAAGATCGGCACGGAAACGCGCCCTGCCTTATTCCCGGGCATAAGCATCGTGATATGGCTGGATTTTCGGGCCCCTTGCAGGAGCTGCCCCTGTCGTTCACGACGCTTCAAACGGTTTCCTTGTGCCGAATCGCAGAAAGGTTTTACCGTCTGGTCAAATGACGATACCAATGGGGGACATAGACATGAACATCCGCAAACTTGCCGTTACGCGGCGCGGTCTGCTTCTGGGCGGCGGGGCGCTGGGTCTGGGCCATGCGTTCCTGCCGCGCGCGGCGCTGGCACAGGAACCGCTGAAGGTGGCCGGCATCTATACCGTGCCGGTCGAACAGCAGTGGGTCAGCCGCATCCACAAGGCGGCCGAGGCGGCAAAGGCGACGGGAGAGATCGACTATGCCTTTACCGAGAATGTCGCCAATACCGATTACCCCCGCGTCATGCGCGAATATGCCGAAAGCGGCGTCAAGCTGATCGTGGGCGAGATTTTCGGGGTCGAGGCCGAGGCCCGGGAAGTGGCCGCCGAATATCCCGACGTGGCCTTCCTGATGGGGTCGTCCTTCCTGCCCGACGCGGCGGCCAACCCCAACCTGTCGGTCTTTGACAACTACATTCAGGATGCCAGCTACCTGACCGGGATCATCGCCGGCGCCATGACTACCTCGGGCAATATCGGGATGGTCGGGGGCTTTCCGATCCCCGAGGTCAACCGCCTGATGAACGCCTTCATGGCCGGGGTGCGCGAAACGCGGGCCGATGCGACCTTCCAGGTCAGCTTCATCGGATCGTGGTTCGATCCGCCGAAAGCCAAGGAAACCGCCTTTGCCATGATCGAGGCCGGGGCAGACCTTTTGTATGCCGAACGCTTTGGCGTATCGGATGCGGCCAAGGAAAAGGGCGTGCTGGCCATCGGCAATGTCATCGACACGCAGGCCGACTATCCCGAAACGGTCGTCGCCTCGGCCCTGTGGCACTTTGAACCCACGCTGAACGCGGCGATCGCAGCGGTTAAGGCAGGCAACTTCGCGGCCGAAAATTACGGCACCTATTCCTTCATGAAAGAGGGCGGCTGTTCCATCGCGCCGCTTGGCACTTTTGAAGGCAAGGTTCCCGCCGCCGCGATGGCCCTTGTGGCCGAGCGTGAGGCCGCGATCCGGGCGGGCAGCTTTACCGTTGCCATCGACGATGCAGAGCCGAAATCGTCGTGACCCCGACGGAAGGCCCGGCGGGGGAGGTCGTCCTTCGCCTTGACGGCATTACCAAACGCTTTGGCGGGCTGGTGGCGAATGACGCCATCAGCCTGACGCTGCGGGCGGGAGAGGTGGTCGCCCTTCTGGGGGAAAACGGCGCGGGCAAGACCACGCTGATGAACATCCTGTTCGGCCATTATCTGGCCGATCAGGGCAGCGTCACGGTATTCGGCAAACCGCTGCCGCCCGGGCAGCCGCGCGCGGCCTTGCAGGCTGGTGTGGGAATGGTGCATCAGCATTTCACGCTGGCAGACAACCTGACGGTGCTGGAAAACATCCGCCTTGGCACCGAACCGTTGCTGTCGTTCCGGGGGGCGGGGGCTGCGCGGGCGCGGGTTCTGGCACTGGCGCAGGATTTCGGCCTTGCCGTGCATCCAGATGCGCGGTTGGGCAGCCTTTCGGTGGGCGAACGCCAGCGGATCGAGATCCTGAAGGCACTTTATCGCAATGCCCGCATCCTGATCCTCGATGAACCGACCGCGGTGTTGACGCCGCAGGAATCCGACGCCCTTTTTGCGACACTGAAAAAGGCCACCGCGCGGGGGCTGTCGATCATCTTCATCAGCCACAAGCTGCAAGAGGTGATGGCGGTGGCCGACCGCTGCATCGTGTTGCGTCAGGGCCGGGTGGTGGGCGAGGTGGAAACCAGGGGCACCAGCCGGGCAGGGCTTGCCGCGATGATGGTGGGCGAAACGCTGGCCGAGGCCAAGGTGGCCCCCGGGCCGGGCGGGCCTGTCCGTCTGCGGCTGGCAGAGGTTTCGGCCCCGGGCCTGCATCGCGTATCGCTGGAGCTGCGCGGCGGCACGATCACCGGGCTTGCCGGTGTATCGGGCAATGGGCAGGCGGCCTTGGCGGATCTGATCGGGGGGGCGCTGGCGCCCCTGTCGGGGCGGATCGAGGTGGACGGAAACCGTCCCTCCGGCGCCTGGACGCCCCAGGCTGCCATCGGGGCGGGCGTGGGGCGTATTCCCGAAGACCGTCACAAGACCGGCACCGTGGCCGATTTCACGCTTGCCGAAAATACCGCGCTGGAAACCTATCGCAGCCGTTTCGCGCGCCGCGGGGTCATGGACTGGCGCGCGGTGCGTGCCCATGCTCGCGCTGTGATCGATGGCTATGACGTGCGCTGCGAAGGGCCCGACCAGCGCATCCGCCTGCTGTCCGGGGGGAACATGCAAAAACTGATCCTGGGCCGGGTGATGGAAGAGGCGCCGGGCATCCTGATCGCCAACCAGCCGGTGCGCGGTTTGGATGTGGGGGCCATTGCCTATGTCCACGCCCGGCTTGTGGCCGCGCGCGATGCCGGGGCGGCGGTGCTGCTGATCTCTGAAGACCTGGACGAGATCACGGGGCTTTCGGATGTGATCCATGTCATCAGCGCTGGCCGCCTGTCGCGCGGCTTTGCCCGGGGGGAACTGACCCAGGCGGGCATTGGGCTGTTGATGGCCGGGCAGGGGTTCGAGCATGCGGCTTGAACCGATTGCCCATCCGGGGCTTGCCCGCAGGCTTGGCCCGCCTGCCGCCGCCATTGTGGCGACGGTGCTGGTGGCGGCGTTGCTGGCCGCGCTTGCCGGGGCCAACCCCTTTGCGGTGCTGGGCCAGATCGTGACCGGGGCGGTAGGATCAAGGTTTGCCGCGCTGGAAACGCTGAACCGCGCCACGCCGTTGATCTTTACCGGGCTGGCCGTGGCCGTGGCCTTTCGCGCGCGGCTGTGGAACATCGGTGCCGAGGCCCAGCTTTACGCAGGGGCGATCATCGCCGTTCTTCTGGGCACGGGCGCCCTTGGCAGCCCCTTCGTGCTGCCCGTTTCTGCCCTTGTGGCAATGCTGGCGGGGGCCTGCATCCTGCTGGTGCCGGTGCTGCTGAAGGTCAGGCTGGGGGTGGACGAGGTGGTGACGACGCTTCTGTTCAACTTCATCATGGTGTTGATCGTCAGCTATTTGCTGGAAGGGCCGATGAAAGACCCGATGGGCATGGGCTGGCCAAAATCCGCGGCGCTGATCAAGGAAGCACGCTTGCCGCGGATCGTTGAGGGCGTGCGGCTGCACTGGGGCTTCGGGCTGGCGCTGATCTCGGCGGTGCTGGTCTGGCTGATCCAGACCCGCACGACGCTGGGGTTCGAGATGCGGGCGGTGGGGCAGAACATCCGCGCCGCGCGCTTTGCCGGCATGCCGGTGAATGCGGTTCTGGTGAAGACGGCGCTTTTGTCGGGCGGGCTGGCGGCCCTTGCCGGCTGGTCCGAGGTGGCAGGGCTGAAGGGGCACCTGTCATCGGACCTGTCGCCGGGCTTTGGCTATACTGGCATCATCGTGGCGATGCTGGCCTTGCTGCACCCGCTTGGGGTCGTGGTCTCGGCCCTGTTCGTGGCCGGGATCTTCGTCGGATCGGATGCGATGAGCCGGGCGGCCGGGGTGCCGACCTATATTGCGGACATGCTGCTTGCGGTGGCGCTGCTGTTCATGGTGCTGGCCATCCTTCTGACGCGGTTCCGGGTGGTGCGCGGATGATTGTGCGCAGGACATCATGGGCGGCGGCGCACGGGGGGCTTCGCGCCCCCCGGACCCCCCGCGGAGTATTTCCGAAAGGTGCAGGCAGGCCGGAGCGGGGCAGGGCCGTGGGGGATGGGCGATGACGGCGATCTGGGAGATTCTGATCTCGGCCAGTTTCTGGGCGGCAGCGATCCGCATCGCCTCGCCCCTGATCTTTGCCACCCTAGGCGAGTTGATCTGCGAGCGCGCCGGGGTTCTGAACCTTGGGATCGAGGGGATCATGGTGATCGGCGCCTTCGCGGGTTGGATGGCCGTATATGGCGGCATGTCGCTTTGGGGGGGCGTGGGGGTTGCGTTTCTGGCGGGTGCCGCTTTTGGCCTTTTGCAGGGGCTGTTGACCGTGCCTTTCGGGCTGAGCCAGCATGTCGTGGGGCTGGGCATCACGCTTCTTGCGACATCGACAAGCTATTACGCCTACAGGCTGGCCTTGCCCGAGGTGACGAGCCCGCCGAAGATCGAGCCCTTCCAGAACTGGGAGATTCCGTTCCTTTCGGAGATTCCGCTGCTGGGGCCGGCGCTTTTTTCGCAGACGCCGCTGACCTATGCGGCCTTTGGCTGTGCGATTGCCGTTTCGGTCGTGCTGTGGCGCACGCCGCTGGGGCTTGCGCTGCGGGCGGCGGGAGAGAACCCCGCAGCGGTGGAGGCGCAGGGGCTTTCTGTGACGGCGTTGCGGATGGGGGCAGTGATATTCGGATCTGGATTGATGGCGGTGGGGGGCGCGTTTCTGACGCTCTCGGCTTTTTCCTCTTTCTTTTTCGAGATGGTCAACGGGCGCGGCTGGATCTGCATCGCGCTGGTTGTCTTTGGCGCCTGGCGGCCGGGCAAGGCGGTTCTGGTGGCGGTGCTTTTCGCGGCCTTTGACGCCTTGCAGATCCGTTTGCAGCAGACCCCTGTCGGGGCAGTGGTGCCCTATCAGGTTTTTCTGATGCTGCCTTATGTCCTTTCCATTCTGGCGCTGATCGTGATGGCGCGGCGGGCCGAAGTGCCGGCAGCCCTGATGGTGCCTTACAACAAGGGGGAACGCTGATGTTCGATCTGATCGTGAAGGGGGGAACCCTGCCCGACGGCCGGGTGGCCGATATTGCCATCACCGGCGACCGGATCGTGGAAGTGGGGCGGGTTCAGGCCGAGGCGCGCCGGGTGATCGATGCTACCGGAGACCTGGTCAGCCCCCCGTTGGTGGACCCGCATTTCCACATGGATGCGGTCCTGTCCTACGGGCTGCCCCGGATCAACGCCTCGGGCACGTTGCTGGAGGGGATCAGCCTGTGGGGAGAGTTGCGCGAAACCGCGACGGTGGATGAGATGGTGGCGCGGGCGCTGCGCTATTGCGACTGGGCGGTATCCATGGGGTTGCTGGCGATCCGCACCCATGTGGATACCACGCCGGACCATCTGCGCGGGGTTGACGCGATGCTGGAGGTGAAGCGGCTGGTTGCCCCCTATCTTGACCTGCAACTGGTGGCCTTTCCGCAAGACGGGCTTTATCGCACCCGCACCGGGCGGGAAAACGTGATCCGCGCGCTGGACAAGGGGGTGGAGATCGTCGGCGGCATCCCGCATTTCGAGCGCACGATGGAGGAAGGCGCCGAAAGCCTGCGCGATCTGGCGCGGATGGCGGCCGACCGGGGCCTGATGTGGGATGTGCATTGCGACGAGACGGATGACCCGCTCAGCCGGCATGTGGAAACCATGGCGCGCGAGGTGACGCGGCACGGGCTGGGCAGGCGGGCCGCCGGCAGCCATCTGACCAGCATGCATTCGATGGACAATTACTATGTCTCGAAGCTGATCCCGCTGATTGCCGAAAGCGGCATGACGGCCATTCCGAACCCGCTGATCAACATCACCCTTCAGGGGCGTCACGACAGTTTTCCCAAGCGCCGGGGGCTGACCCGGGTGAAGGAATTGCAGGCGGCGGGGGTGACAGTGGGCTGGGGGCAGGATTGCGTGCTGGACCCATGGTATTCTCTGGGCACGGCCGACATGCTGGATGTGGCTTTCATGGGCCTGCATGTCGCCCAGATGACCCATCCCGAAGAAATGGCGCGTTGCTTTCGCATGGTGACAGAGGACAATGCCCGTATCATGGGGCTGGATGACCTTGGCCTGCGGCCGGGGGCGCGCGCCTCGCTTATGGTGCTGGATGCCGCCAATGCGGTAGAGGCGCTGCGCCTGCGCCCGGACCGGCTGGTGGTGATTTCGAATGGCCGGGTGGTTTCGGAAAAGGCACGCAACGACAGCCGGCTGACGCTGCCCGGGCGCCCTGCAACGGTGCGCCGGCGCAAGGACGGCTGAACCGGGCGGGAAAGCCTTGGGTGCTTGCAGCCCTGCCTGCCTTCGGGCATGAGGGAGGTCAGCGCGCATCAAGATGGGGGCACGGCAATGGATTACGGCAAATCGGGCAATCCCAAGAACGTCAAGGCAGCGCCAAAGCACCGGGAACATAACCAGAAGGGCAGCAAGGCCAACCCCTATGGCGCGACGCCGGCCAAGGCGGAATTGCTGGCGCGGATGAAAGCCGCGGCCGAGGCCCGGGCATCGGGCAGGAGCGACAAGGGAGAGGCCTGAGGCAGGCCTTGTCCGTTGGCTTCATGCCGGGTCTTTGTGCCGGTCTGATCCCGGGGCGTGGCCCCCGCCCGGTCACAGGCCCGGTCACAGGCCCGGTTACAGGCCCGACCGCTGGTCCTGATGCCCGTCGGGAGGGGTGATGTCTGTCAGAGTAGCAGCGACACCACCTGAAAATACCTTGTTGTTACCAGCGCTTAGAAAGACAGAAGCACCAGAAGCGTTGTGTTCTA
>JALQTL010000022.1 GCA_023260935.1 Paracoccaceae bacterium | reverse complement strand
TGGATCACGTCACACCATGCCGAAGCGCCGCCGATATCGCGGAAGACGCGTTCCACGAAGACCGGATCGGGATGGGTGTATTCATCGGCCAGCGGGCCCAGCTCATCGCGGATAAGCCGGTCCTGCAAGGCGCGGAACCATGCCATGTAGATCAGCGGTTCGGGCAGATGTTCGTTCATCTCGCCGTTCCATTCGGCCAGCACCTCCAGCGCACGCTGGCGCAGCCGTTCGGGCGTGCCTTCGGGGGCAGCCTCACCGGTGAACCACAGATCGGCCCCGATCAGCGGCAGGATGCTGCGCGCGGCATTCGATACGGTATCAAGCTGCGCCTCGATAAAGCTTTCGCGGGTATGCACCTCGCGCGTTTTCATCAGCGTCAGCCAACGCTGGATACGCTGCGTATCGCCCCACAGAAAGCTGACATGGTTGGGAAAGGGGCGTTCCACCGTCTTGTTGTTGGTATTGCCCAGAATGCCGCTGGCCGGGTTCACCACGCGGGGGTTGTCCTCATAGGGGAATGTTCCCTGCCAGCGGGTCGCTGGATTGGTGCCAAGCGCGGGCATCCGGCCTTCGGTCGGGTGGGCCGGGTCGCGCCGTGGCATCGCGCCGATCACTTGCAGCGCAATGCCCTTTGCATCGGCCAGCATCAGGTTCTGCGAAGGTGCGATAAACAGCCTTCCCGCCTCGATCGCGGTATCGACGGATTTCGCCTGCATCAGCCGCATCGCCGCCGTCATCGAGGTATCGGCGGGGGAAAGCGCCGTCCATGACAGGGCCGCCACATGCCCCGGAGGTGTGACCGAGGCCAGATCGTAATGCGACCCCGGCAGGACCGGCCCCGCCTCTGACCAGCGCAGGGTGATCGTGACGGGGGAGCCGCCCCTGACCTGGATGATCGACCGGCGGGTTTCGAAGGGTTTGAACCCGGTGGCGGTTTCATATTCCTCGGGGTTGGCCGGGTTCAGCCGTTCCATCACCACGTCCTGATCGTCCAGATAGCTGGAGGTCAGCGCCCAGCCCAGATCGGCCGACCGGCCCACCATGATGGCGGGCACGCCCGGAATGGTGGCCCCGATCACCCCGCCCGATTGCAGCTCCAGCCGCGCCAGATACCAGATTGCGGGGGCGGTAAAGCCCAGATGCGGGTCATTGGCCAGCAGCGTGCCCCCGGCAGCCGACCGCCCCGGCGCCGCGGCCCAGGCGTTAGACGCACCCGCAAAGGGCAGCCGCGGGAAAGGCGAAAGGGGCCCCCCGGCCGTGCGGATGGGCGTGCTTGCGGGCAAAAGCCCCGGCATCAGGCTGGCGTAATCGGGCAGGGCGGTAACCGGCCGGGTCGGATCATCCGGCAGGATGTCGCGCAGCCGTTCGGCCGGCAGCAGCATGGAGGTGCGGGCGCGCAAGACCTCGGCCTCCAGATGGCCCGAAAGCTGCAAGGCCATCAGCTTGATGATGGCGATGGAATCGGCCGGAGCCCATGCCGCGATTTCGTTCGAGAAAAAGAAGAACTCGGGCGCGCCCCGGCCGCGCGCACCGCTGTTGATCTGGCCGATCCACGCATTCACCCCGCGGGCATAGGCCTCCAGCGCGGCCTGCGTCGCCGCGTCCTGGGCTGCCACCGATTGCAGCGCAAGCGTGTAAAGATCATAGCGCCGCATCAACTCGTCGATCTTCACGGTGCGGTTGCCGAAAACTTCGGACAGGCGGCCCTGCGCGGTGCGGCGCAACATCGTCATCTGCCAAAGCCTGTCCTGCGCATGGGCAAAGCCAAGGGCAAAGAACACATCGGCATCGGTCTTGCCAAAGATATGGGGCACGTTGTCGTTGTTGCGCACGATCTCGACCGGGGCGGAAATCCCCGCAATCGTGAAGTCTTCGGAATAATCGGGAACCGAGCGTTCGAGAAACCAGTAGGCCACCAGAAGCATCAGAAGTCCAAGGCCGACCAGCCCTGTGAACACCCGAAGCAGCCAATGAAAAAGGGTAAGCATGTGACGCCTGTTCTTGACGGCAGGGTTGGCGCTGTTACCTAAGTCATCCGTGAGAAAAGGGCAATGCGAAGGGAGGCTGTGATGGCAAAGGTGGCATTTCTGGGTCTGGGCGTGATGGGATTTCCCATGGCGGGCCATCTGGTGGCTAAGGGCGGGCACGAGGTGACGGTGTTCAACCGCAACCCGGCCAAGGCCGAGGCCTGGGTCGCCCGGCATGGGGGGCGGTCGGCTCCCACCCCGCGCGAAGCGGCGCTGGGGCAGGATTTCGTGATGGCCTGCGTGGGCAATGACGATGACCTGCGCTCGGTCTGTCTGGGGCCGGACGGCGCTTTTGCGGGCATGGACCCGGGCGCGATCTTCGTCGATCACACCACTGTCTCGGCGCAAGTCACGCGGGAACTTGCGGCCAAGGCCGCCGAAAAGGGCATCGGCTTTGTCGATGCGCCCGTGTCGGGCGGGCAGGCCGGTGCCGAAAACGGGGTGCTGTCGGTGATGTGCGGTGGCCCCGAAGAGGCTTACGCCAGCGCCGAGGCTGTGATTGCCGCCTATGCCCGCATCTGCCGCCGTCTGGGCGACAACGGGGCTGGCCAGATCGCCAAGATGATGAACCAGATCTGCATCGCAGGCCTTGTACAAGGTCTGGCCGAGGCGCTGGCCTTTGGCGAAAAGGCCGGGCTTGACGGCGAACAGGTGGTCGAGGTGATCAGCCAGGGCGCTGCGGGAAGCTGGCAGATGGCCAACCGCCACAAGACGATGCTGGAAGACAAGTTCGATTTCGGCTTCGCGGTTGACTGGATGCGCAAGGATCTGGGCATCTGCCTTGCCACCGCGAACGAAATCGGCGCCTCTCTGCCGGTCACGGCTCTGGTCGATCAGTTCTACAAGGATGTGCAGCGCATGGGGGGCGGCCGCAACGACACTTCCAGCCTGATCCGCCGCCTGCGCTGAGCCCGGCAGGCGGGTTTGCACCTTTCCAAAATACTCCCGCCGGAGGCATCGACGCCTGCGGCGGGGGTAAGGTTCGCCAATCCCGGGGCCAGTTTCTTCGGCCCCGGGATATAACGGTCAGGGAATGATGC
>JALQTL010000440.1 GCA_023260935.1 Paracoccaceae bacterium | reverse complement strand
CGATGCCGCAGACGCGCGAGCACATCCTGCTGGGGCGTCAGGTGGGCATTCCCTACATGGTCGTATACATGAACAAGGTGGACCTTGTGGATGACGAGGAACTGCTGGAACTGGTGGAGATGGAAGTGCGCGAGCTTCTGTCGTCCTACGAATACCCCGGCGACGATATCCCGATCATCAAGGGCTCGGCCCACCAGGCGATGATCGGCGAGCGCAAGGACATTGGCGAGGATTCGATCCACGCGCTGATGAAGGCGGTTGACGAATACATTCCGACCCCGGCGCGTGCGGTTGACCAGCCGTTCCTGATGCCGATCGAAGACGTGTTCTCGATCTCGGGCCGCGGCACGGTTGTGACGGGTCGTGTGGAGCGTGGCGTGATCAACGTCGGCGACGAAGTGGAGATCGTGGGTATCCGCGACACCAAGAAGTCGGTCTGCACCGGTGTTGAAATGTTCCGCAAGCTTCTGGATCGTGGGGAAGCCGGTGACAACATCGGCGCGCTGCTGCGCGGCGTTGACCGTGACGGCGTCGAGCGTGGCCAGGTGCTGTGCAAGCCCGGCTCGGTGAAGCCGCACACGAAGTTCGAGGCTGAAGCCTATATCCTGACCAAGGAAGAAGGCGGCCGCCACACGCCGTTCTTCGCGAACTACCGTCCGCAGTTCTATTTCCGCACGACCGACGTGACGGGGATGGTGCAGCTGCCGGAAGGCACCGAGATGGTGATGCCGGGCGACAACCTGAAGTTCGAGGTCGAGCTGATCGCCCCGATCGCGATGGAAGAAAAGCTGCGCTTCGCCATCCGCGAAGGCGGCCGCACCGTCGGCGCAGGCGTCGTCTCCAAGATCATCGCCTGATCCGGCCTGAACGGGGACAGTAATCATCGGGCGCGCGGCTGAACCGCGCGCCCTTTCCTTTTTTCCGAGGGGTTTGCCTGCCATGTCTTCTTGTGTCTTGTGTTCCGCGGCGGGGGCTGCCCCGGTTGCCCTGCCGCCCGGCGAGGATGTGGCGATGCTGTGCCCTGTCTGTGCGGCGGGGCTTGCCGGTGACCTTGCGCCCGGGCCGCGATGGCGCTGCCTTTCCGATGCCATCTGGTCTGAAGATGCGGCCACGCAGATTGCCGCATGGCGGCTGTTGCAGGCCCTGCCGGGCGAGGCATGGGCGGTTGAACAACTGGAAACCGCCTATCTGGCCCCGGAAGTTCTGGAGCGCGCGATGGCAGGTGCGGGGGGTAGCACTGGCCCGGCTGCCCTTGAACATCGCGACAGCAACGGTGCGCTTTTGCAGGCTGGCGATACTGTGACGCTGATCAAGGACTTGCCGGTCAAAGGGTCTTCCATGGTTGCCAAGCGCGGCACGGCGGTGCGGAGTATCCGTCTGGTGCCGGATAACGCCAGCCAGATCGAGGGCCGGGTGAATGGCCAGCAGATCGTGATCCTGTGCCAGTTCGTGAAGAAATCCACCTGACCGGAAGCCGGATCTGACGCTTCAGCCGGGCGGGTTTACGCATTGGTGGCGCGGGTGAGGGAAAGGCCTACAGAAGCCCTTGACCTCACCGTGCAACTGCCGTAACCCGTGCACCGCGTAGGGGTATAGCTCAGCTGGTAGAGCGACGGTCTCCAAAACCGTAGGTCGCGGGTTCGATCCCTGCTGCCCCTGCCAAAATCTGGAAAATCAGTGCTGAACCTGCTGCAAGTGTCTTGCGCTTCCAGTCGTTTTTCTTACAAGCAGGCATTCGGTTCCTTCTTCGTAGTGGGTGCCGAATGCTTGACGGTATTTGTCGCATTTCTCGACCATCCGAGCCACTGCACGCGTTGAAAGTTCCGCGTGCCGGGCGATTGCTCAGCCCGCGCCAAAAGTCGTAAATCAGCCACCGGTGCTGGGAGAAAGACCGGTGGCGGGTCATTGGATTGACGGGTATTGGCGGCCTTGGTCGCCATGATGGATCAGCTTGCCAGCCCCGGACGGAGCCCCCGGACAAATGGCCTGGTTCCACGCGCCGAGGCTGAAGCGCGTTGTCCTTGATGTCGAGACACGCCAGCCGACAATCTTCCGGGTGAGGCTTGAATTAAAGGGGGTAAGGGCGTAGATGCACGTCCGAACGATGACATCGGAATGACAGCATGGCCAAGACCAATCCCCTTCAGTTCATCCAGCAGGTGCGCGGCGAAGTGGCCAAGGTTGTCTGGCCGACGCGGCGCGAAGTGGTGCTGACGACCATCATGGTATTCATCATGGCCGCCCTGACCGCCACCTTCTTCAGCCTTGTCGATCTGGCGATCCGGTCGGGGCTGGCGGCGGTTTTGGGCGCGTTCTAGGGAAGGCTTCGCTTGCTGGGCTCTTGAATTCGGAGGCCATGGCAGGTACAGGGCGCCAGTTAAAGGGCAAACCGGCGCGCAATGATTCGAGTTGCGCGCTGTTTTTTGTTCCTTGTGCCGCAGCAAAACATTGGGATGCGCGCGGTGGAAAGTGGAATTTCGGGGGCCCCGGCCTTCGGCAGACAGGGTGACAAGGGCATGGCGAAACGTTGGTATTCGGTAAGCGTTCTCTCGAACTTCGAGAAGAAGGTTGCCGAGCAGATCAAGACTGCCGTGGCCGATGCTGGTCTGGAAGAAGAAATCGACGAGGTTCTGGTCCCCACCGAAGAGGTGATCGAGGTTCGTCGTGGCAAGAAGGTGACCTCGGAACGCCGCTTCATGCCCGGCTATGTGCTGGTGCGGATGGAGATGACGAACCGTGGCTATCACCTGATCTCGTCCATCAACCGCGTGACGGGTTTCCTTGGCCCGCAAGGCAAGCCGATGCCGATGCGCGATGCCGAGGTGAACGCGATCCTCAACCGCGTCGAGGAAGGGCAGGAAGCGCCGCGCAACCTGATCCGCTTTGATGTGGGCGAGAAGGTCAAGGTCACCGACGGGCCGTTCGAAGGTTTCGACGGCATGGTCGAGGAAGTGGATGACGAACACAGCCGTCTGAAGGTGTCTGTGTCGATCTTCGGCCGGGCGACCCCGGTGGAACTGGAATTCACCCAGGTCTCGAAAGGGGCCTGAGTGCATCGTGTGGGAGGCGAGCATGCCGCGGCCTGAACGGCCGGGTGTGGCGGACCGGACCACTAAACCGCATCCCACCCAATCCCGGGCGGATGCAGTGATAAAGGAGAAGGCCAGATGGCCAAGAAGGTAATCGGCAGCCTCAAGCTGCAAGTGAAGGCACAGCAAGCCAACCCGTCGCCCCCGGTTGGCCCGGCATTGGGTCAGCGCGGTCTGAACATCATGGCGTTCGTCAAGGAGTTCAATGCGAAGTCGGCTGATTTCGCACCGGGCACCCCGATCCCGACGATCATCACCTATTATCAGGACAAGTCGTTCAGCATCGACCTGAAGACCCCGCCGGCATCGTTCCTGCTGAAGCAGGCCGCGGGCCTGCCTCCGGTTGGCAAGCGCAACCGCGCCAAGGGCTCGTCGAAGCCGGGCCGCGAAGTTGCCGGCAAGGTGACGGTCGCGCAGATCCGTCAGATCGCCGAGACAAAGATGAAAGACCTGAACGCCAATTCCGTTGAAGCGGCCATGCAGATCATTCTTGGCTCTGCCAAGTCCTGCGGCATCGAAGTGAAGGGCTGAGAACCATGGCAAAGCTTGCAAAGCGTACCAAGGCTGCCCGCGCCATTTTCGAGGGCAAGGACAATGTGACGGTTGAAGAAGCTGTCGCGCTGATCAAGAAGGCCGCCTCGGCCAAGTTCGACGAAACCGTCGAAATCGCGATGAACCTGGGTGTTGATCCGCGTCATGCCGACCAGATGGTTCGCGGCGTGGTGCAACTGCCGAACGGCACGGGCAAGACCGTGCGCGTGGCCGTGTTCGCCCGTGGTGCCAAGGCTGACGAGGCCAAGGAAGCCGGTGCCGATATTGTTGGCGCCGAAGACCTTTTGGAAATCATCCAGGGCGGCAAGATCGATTTCGATCGCTGCATCGCCACGCCTGACCTGATGCCGCTGGTTGGCCGTCTGGGCAAGATCCTTGGCCCGCGCAACCTGATGCCGAACCCGAAGGTTGGCACCGTGACGATGGATGTCGCCAATGCCGTCAAGGCGGCCAAGGGTGGTGAGGTCCAGTTCAAGGTTGAGAAAGCCGGCGTGATCCATGGCGGTATCGGCAAGGTTTCGTTCAGCGAAGACGCGCTGGCCCAGAACATCCGCGCCTTCGTGGATGCTGTTTCCAAGGCCAAGCCCTCGGGTGCCAAGGGTGCCTATCTGAAGAAGGTGTCGTTGTCGTCGACCATGGGGCCCGGCGTTTCGGTGGACCTGTCCAGCGCTTCCGCCAACTGAGCCGGTCAATTCGGCATGTATCATGGCCTGCGCCGCGAAAGCGTGGCGCAGGCCTTTTCATTGACAGGCCCGAAAGGGGCTGTTGATCCCTGGCCTGGCGGGGGCGATTGCCGGATGATGACGCAAAAGTTTGCGTAAAGGGCGTGTTGCCCCTTTTCATCCCGGGCGAAAGCTTCTAACAGGCAACGGTCTGGTCGCCCGAGGATTCGGGGGGCCCGATACTTCGTCCGAGACGGCGGGTGGTCGCAAGGCCTTAATATCCTGCCTGAGATGGGGAACGAGAGGAATTTTCACCTGCAAGGGTGATCTTGGCCGACCGCCCCTTATTGCGGACCTTACCGCCGGCCAATCGGCCGGCAAATGAGAGCCGGGGGGAAACCCCCACACTTGGAGTGAAACTGTGGATAGAGCCCAGAAAGAGAAAGTGGTCGAGGAACTCGGCCAGATCTTCGAAAGCTCTGGCGTCGTGGTGGTTGCCCACTACGCGGGTATGACGGTTGCACAGATGCAGGACCTGCGCGCGAAAATGCGCGAAGTTGGCGGGTCCGTGCGCGTTGCCAAGAACAAGCTCGCCAAGATCGCCCTGGAAGGGAAGCCCGCTGCAAAGATGGGTGACCTGCTGACGGGCATGACCGTGCTGGCCTTCTCGGAAGACCCTGTGGCTGCGGCCAAGGTCTGCGAGGCATATTCCAAGGGGAACGACAAGTTCCAGATCCTTGGTGGTGCAATGGGCGGCGAGGTTCTGGATACCGCTGGTGTCAAGGCTGTGGCTTCCATGCCGTCGCGCGAAGAGCTTATCGCTCAGATCGTGTCGTGCATCGGTGCGCCCGCGTCGAACATCGCCGGTGCCATTGGTGCGCCTGCTTCGAACATCGCAAGCATCCTGTCGACCATCGAGGAAAAGGCTGCTGCCTGATCGTCGGACCCGCGTGAGTTGACCTCACGTCGTTGGAACCCATCTTAACTTACGGAATGAGCAAAATGGCTGATCTGAACAAACTCGCCGAAGAAATCGTCGGCCTGACCCTGCTGCAGGCTCAGGAACTGAAAAACATTCTGAAGGACCAGTATGGCATCGAGCCGGCTGCCGGTGGCGCCGTCATGATGGCTGCTGCCCCGGCTGGCGCTGCTGCCGCTGCCGAGGAAGAAAAGACCGAATTCGACGTCGTCCTGACGGACGCCGGTGCGAACAAGATCAACGTGATCAAGGTCGTGCGCGAAATCACCGGTCTGGGCCTGAAAGAAGCCAAGGATCTGACCGAAGCCGGTGGCAAGGTCAAGGAAGGCGTGTCGAAAGCCGACGCCGAGGCCCTGAAGAAGAAGTTCGAAGAGGCTGGCGCCAAGGTCGAACTGAAGTAATCGGGTTTGCGGTTTTCCGCAGACAGGATTTCTGGCTGGAGACGGGCCTTGTCCGTCTCCAGCCAAGCGCGTCTTGAAAAGGGCTTTTTGCACAAAGCCTTTTCCCAGGTGCGGTGACAGGTTCGGGAGCGGTCCTACGGGACGGGCCGCATGAATGGAACCTTTCCACCCCCTTCGCCAGCGGCGAGCGCCCGTGGCCCGACGGCCGCCCGCCCGCGACACGTAAGACAAAGGTGACGACGAGCATGGCGCAGACCCACGTTGGCCAGAAACGCATCCGCCGCTATTACGGCAAGATCCGCGAAGTTCTGGAAATGCCGAACCTGATCGAGGTTCAGAAATCCTCTTATGATCTTTTCCTGCGCTCGGGCGACAGCCCCAAGCCGTTGGATGGGGAAGGCATTCAGGGCACGTTCCAGTCGGTTTTCCCGATCAAGGACTTCAATGAAACGGCCGTGCTGGAGTTCGTGAAATACGAACTGGAAAAGCCCAAGTTCGACGTTGACGAATGCATGCAGCGCGATCTGACCTATGCGGCGCCTTTGAAGGTGACGCTGCGCCTGATCGTGTTCGATGTCGATGAAACCACCGGCGCCCGGTCGGTCAAGGACATCAAGGAACAGGATGTCTACATGGGCGACATGCCACTGATGACGCCGAACGGCACGTTCATCGTGAACGGCACGGAGCGGGTGATCGTCAGCCAGATGCATCGTTCGCCCGGTGTGTTCTTCGATCATGACAAGGGCAAGACCCATTCCAGCGGCAAACTGCTGTTTGCCTGCCGGATCATCCCCTATCGCGGGTCGTGGCTGGATTTTGAATTCGACGCCAAGGACATTGTCTTTGCCCGTATCGACCGCCGCCGCAAGCTGCCGGTGACCACCCTGCTTTATGCGCTTGGCATGGATCAGGAACGCATCATGGATGCGTATTATGAAACGGTCATGTTCAAGTATCTGAAGAACAAGGGCTGGGTCACCCGGTTCTTCCCCGAACGTGTGCGCGGCACCCGCCCGTCCTATGATCTGGTCGATGCCTCGACCGGCGAAGTCATCCTGAAGGCTGGTGAAAAGGCCACGCCGCGGATGGTCAAGCAGTGGATCGACGAAGGTAAGGTGACTGAGCTTCTGGTGCCTTTCGATCATATCCTTGGCCGGTTCGTGGCAAAGGACATCATCAACGAGGAAACTGGCGAGATCTGGGTTGAAGCCGGTGACGAGCTGACCTGGGAACTGGACCGCGAAGGTTCGGTCAAGGGTGGCACGCTGAAAGTGCTGCTGGATCAGGGCATCACTGACATTCCGGTGCTGGACATCGACAATGTCAACGTCGGCCCCTACATCCGCAACACGATGGCGGCCGACAAGAACATGGGCCGCGATACCGCGCTGATGGACATCTACCGCGTGATGCGCCCGGGCGAACCGCCCACCGTGGAAGCGGCAAGCCAGTTGTTCGATACGCTGTTCTTCGACAAGGACCGGTATGACCTTTCGGCCGTTGGCCGGGTCAAGATGAACATGCGTCTGGACCTGCAAAAGCCGGATACGCAGCGCACCCTGGACCGTGACGACATCATCGCCTGCATCAAGGCACTTACCGAACTGCGCGACGGCAAGGGCGAGATCGACGATA
>JALQTL010000429.1 GCA_023260935.1 Paracoccaceae bacterium | reverse complement strand
GATCGTCGCCACGCTGAATGACAGCCCGCTGCGCCACCCCGTCGGCTATGCGCTGATGCTGCTGCGGCCTAACATGGTAACGGGCACGCAAGCCTATGTGATCGACCATCTGTTCGTACAGGAACCCCTGCGCCGGCAGGGCATCGGCCGGGCGCTGATCGGCGGCGCGCGCAGGCTGGCGCTGGACGAGGGGCGTGAGGGGCTTGTCATCGGCACGCATCCGCAAAACGACGGCGCTGTCCTGGCCTATCGGGCGATGGGGCTGACGGAACTGCCGCAGGGCGGGCCGCGTTTTGCGGTGGCACTGGCCTGATGCCGGGCTGAAACTTCAGCGCGCGGGGGGGCAGGTGGCCGCTGGCCACCAGCCCCGCGTCAGGCGTCAGTGGTCGTCGTGCGCGTGCTCACGGTCAATGACATAGCGCTTGTCGCAGTAGCCGCATTCGACCCAGCCCGTATCCTGCGGGATCGTCAGCCAGACGCGCGGGTGCCCAAGGGCCCCTTCGCCACCGTCGCAGGCGACTTTCCAATGGGTGACGACCTGTGTTTCGGGGGCGTCGATGCTCATCTTGCGGAATCCTTCGGGCGTTGCTGCGGGTGCATATTACGGAAATCGCCCCCCGGAGCAAGGGATTGGGGCAGGTGGGGCCGCATCTGGCCGGTCAGGCGCCGATCGGCCGCGCGCGGCCTTTCAAGGCGTGCAACCAGGTCAATCCGTGAACCGTGGCGCGTGAGGGGCGGTATTCGGCGGAAACCCAGATGCGCCTTCCGGATGCGTCGATTTCGGCACAAAGGGCAGTCAGGTCAAAGCCGCCGCCGCCCGGCTCGTTGCGGTTGGGGAAGCCTGCGATCTGCACATGGCTGACCCGGCCCCGATGCGTGGCCCAGACGGCGGCGGCATTGCCTTGAATGCGGGCCGCATGCCACAAATCGAATTGAAGGCCCACCTGCGGCAGGGCCAGATCATCAAGGATGCGCGCCGCCTGATCAAAATCGTTCAGGAAATAGCCCGGCATGTCATCGGGGTTGATCGGTTCGATCGTCAACCCAAGTCCCGGGGCCTGTGCCGCGGCCCAGGCCAGATTTTCGCGGTAGACCTGTTCCGCCATCGGCCCCTTGGCCACGCCGGACATGACATGCACCCGTTCAGCCTTTAACCGGGTGGCAAGATCGGCCGCGCGCAAAAAACCGTCACGGAACCTGCGCTCTTCATCCGGTACGGCGGCAAAGCCGCGGTCGCCGGCCGCCCAGTCACCGGGGGGCGTGTTGATCAGCACCAGCGGAAGGCCGGCAAGCGATCTTTCCCACTCTGCGGCGGGGTGGTCATAGGGAAACAGGATTTCCACACCGTCAAAACCGGCCTGCGCTGCCAGTTCGGCGCGCTGCAAGGCGGGCACTTCGGTGAAAAGAAGCGTCAGGTTCGCCGCGAAACGGGGCATCAGGTCAGATCGGCCGAAGGGATGATGGGAAAGAAAACGCCCGATGACCGCACCCCGAACCAGCTGATCCCGTCGCGGTCCTCGTGACTGCCAAGATCGATCAGCCGGTAGAACGACTTGCGGTCGATCAGCGCCTCAAGGTTCGCCCGGATCAGCACATAGGGCGAAGGCTCGCCCGTGACCGGATCGCGGTGAATGCGGATGGGATGGTCGGGCCCGGCGATGGCCTCATCCTCTGTCTTGGTGTGAAAGGTCAGCACCTGATCAGGGCCCTTGTCTGCAACATCGAAATCCACCGCCACCATGGGCGCGTCCTCGACAGTGATGCCGACCTTTTCCACCGGCGTCACCAGAAAAAAGCGGTCCCCCTCTTTCTTCAGGATGGACGAGAACAGCTTGACCAGCCCGGGCCGTCCGATCGGGGTGCCTTCGTGAAACCATGTGCCGTCACGCGCGATGCGCATGTCGATTTCGCCGCAATAGGGCGGGTTCCACAGATGCACCGGGGGCGGGCCCTTTTGCCTTGGCAGGGCAGAAAGTGACGAGGCAAGGCCATCGGCCGAAGGTTTCACGATCATTTGTCCCGGTTCTCTTTTTGCCATTTGTGCCGGATGAGATACTTCGTTCTAATGTCAGCATATACATCCAACAGGAGCATTGTCATGGCCATTGACCCCCAGACCCACGACCTTGTGGCCGAGATCGAGCGGTTGGGGGGTAAGCTGGCCGAGGCCAAGGCCTCGATCACCCGCCGCTTCATCGGGCAGGAAAAGGTGGTGGAACTGGTGCTGTCGGCGATGCTGTGCGGCGGGCATGCGCTGCTGGTTGGCCTGCCCGGCTTGGGCAAGACGCGGCTGGTGGATACCCTGTCAACCGTGATGGGGCTGAACGGCAGCCGCATCCAGTTCACGCCAGACCTGATGCCGGCCGATATCCTTGGGTCGGAAGTGCTGGAAACCGCCAAGGATGGCAGTCGTGCCTTCCGCTTCATCGAAGGCCCGATCTTCTGCCAGCTTCTGCTGGCCGATGAAATCAACCGCGCCAGCCCGCGGACACAATCGGCGCTGTTGCAGGCGATGCAGGAAAAAGAGGTGACAGTCGCGGGTCAGCACCGGCCGCTTGGCAAGCCGTTTCATGTGCTGGCAACGCAGAACCCGATCGAACAGGAAGGCACCTATCCCCTGCCCGAGGCACAGCTTGACCGCTTTCTGGTGCAGGTTGATGTCGAATACCCTGATCGCGCCACCGAACGCGAAATCCTGATTGCAACCACCGGCGCCGAGGATGCGCAATCGACGCAGGTGTTTACCGCCGGGGAACTGCTGGCCGCACAAGCGGTGCTGCGCCGGATGCCGGTCGGGGACAAGGTGGTGGAGGCGATCCTTGATCTGGTGCGCGCCTGCCGCCCGGGTGAGGCCGAGGGGCGCGAGCTGGAAGGCAGTCTGTCATGGGGCCCCGGCCCGCGGGCAGCGCAGGCCCTGATGCTGACGGTGCGGGCGCGGGCCCTTTTGGATGGCCGGCTGGCGCCGTCGGTTGCCGATGTGGCAGCCCTCAGCCGGGCGGTGCTGACGCATCGGATGGCGCTGTCCTTTGCCGCGCGCGCGCGGGGCGAAACGCTGGCCGGAATCATCGACAGGGTGACCGCGCGCACCCTGGGGCTAGAGGCCGCGGCGTGAGCCTTGACCTTCAGTCACGGGCCGAAACGCTTGGCCAGTCTCTGCCTGCCCTGATGGCCGAGGCAGAACTTCTGGCCGCGACCGTGATGCTGGGGGAACATGGCCGCCGCCGGGCGGGGCAGGGGGATGAGTTCTGGCAATACCGCGCCGCGGCCCCTGGCGATAGCTCCCGGCTGATCGATTGGCGCCGGTCGGCGCGCAGCGACCAGCATTTCGTACGCGAACGCGAATGGCAGGCGGCCCAGTCGGTGACGCTGTGGGTGGATCCTTCCCGCTCGATGGCCTTCAGCGGCGATAGATCCCGCCCCCCCAAGGCGGATCGCTCCCGTCTTCTGGCCCTTGCCCTTGCCGTCTTGTTGTTGCGGGGGGGCGAGCGCGTCGGGCTGGCGGGCGAGACTGCCCCGCCCCGCCCGGGGCGCGCGCAGATCGTCAAGCTTGCCAGCCTGATTGCGGGGGAGGAGGCGGCGTCGGACTATGGTTTCCCGACGGCGACCGGTATGGTTAGCCATGGTCGGGCCGTCTTCCTTTCCGATTTCTTCGGAGATATTGCCCCGGTCGAGGCGGCGTTGACGGCGGCGGCCGACCGGGGGGTGCGCGGCGCATTGATCCAGATTCTTGATCCGGCCGAGGAGGAGTTTCCCTTCAACGGTCGCACGATCTTTGAATCGATGGGTGGCGGCTTGCGACACGAAACGCGGCAGGCCGGTGATCTGCGCGACCGTTATCTGGCGCGTCTGGCTGAACGCAAGGCAAGGCTGGCCGAACTGGCCCGGGCGGTCGGCTGGCATTTCAGCACGCATCACACCGGGCAGCCGGCGCAGACGGCCCTGCTTTGGGCCTATCGCGCCCTTCAGGGGGGGCGCTAGGCGATGTTCATGCTGGGGCCTGTCGGGTTTGCAACACCGGCGCTGCTGTTGGGGCTGATCGTGCTGCCGGTGCTGTGGCTTTTGCTGCGCGCGGTGCCGCCGGCGCCGATCCGCCGGCGCTTTCCCGGGGTGGCGCTGCTTCTGGGCCTGACTGATGAGGATAGTGAAACCGACAAGACCCCGTGGTGGTTGCTGCTGCTGCGGATGGCGGCGATCGCGGCGGCCATCGTGGCCTTTGCCGGACCGGTGCTGAACCCGACGCAGCGCACCCCGGGCTCTGGCCCGCTGCTGATCGCGCTGGATGCAACTTGGGCCGATGCGCGCGACTGGCCGCGCCGGATGGACCGGGCCGAAGCGCTGATCGAAGAGGCCGGACGGCAGGGCCGCCCCGTGGCAGTGGTCCGCTGGACCGACCGGCCTTCAGAGATTGCCTTTCAATCCGCCGATGTCATGGCCGCGCGCCTGCCGGGCCTTCAGCCGCAGCCCTTCATGCCGGCCGATCTTTCGGCATGGGTCGGGCAACTGCCCGAAGGCGCGTTTGAAACCTATTGGCTTTCGGATGCGCTGGATCACCCGGGGCGGGGCGCGCTTATGTCGGCCTTGTCAGGCCGCGGGGCGGTGACGGTTTTTGAAAGCCCGCGCCCGGTGCTGGCCCTGCATCCGGCGGGTTTTGCCGATGGCGCCGTGCAGCTTGCCGCCAGCCGCTTGCCCCCGACCGGGCCGCTGGAGGTGGAGGTCATCGCCCGCGGGCCCGACCCTGCGGGCCGGCGAAACAATTACCTGCAATTTCACCAACACGCCAGACACGGGCACCCTGACCGTCGTCAAACAGTCGATTGGCGGCGTCCAATCCTTCTCTTTCGTCGGCACCGGCAGTATCGGGAATTTTGCCCTGGATACCAC
>JALQTL010000255.1 GCA_023260935.1 Paracoccaceae bacterium | reverse complement strand
CCCGGCTTTGGCCAAGTGTGCTGACGATCGCGGGTGCAGTGGCAAGTTTCTGGCTGCTGTCCACGGCGATGAAGTCCCTGCCGGTTGGTACGACCTATGCCGTCTGGGTGGCGATTGGCATGGTGGGCACGGCCATTGCGGCGGCCCTGCTGTTTGACGAACCGCTGGGCCTGCTGCGGGTGGCAGGTATCGGCCTGATCCTTGTCGGCATCGCTTTGCTGAAAATGGCCTGACGCGCGGTGCCGTAACGGGCTTTGGCCCGTTCCCCCGATCACGCGCCCTTGCGGCCGACAAATCCCGCTTCGGCCATGAGCCGGTTCGAATGCGACTCAACCTCGGCTTCCAGCCGTTTCATGAAGGTGCCGATGGGCAAGCCCGCTTCGATACGCGGCAGGAATTCCACGACGGCAAGGCCCGGGGTTCGCAGCAGGCTGCGCTTGGGCCAGAACAAGCCGACATTGGCTGCCACCGGCACGCAAGCCTGACCAAGCTGTTCATACAGCAATCCCGTGCCCACCTTGTAGGGACGATCCACGCCCGGGGCCACGCGCGTGCCTTGGGGATAGATGATCAGCTGCCCGGGGTCTGCCGCGCCCTTGGCCACATCCGCTTTCATTCTGGCAATCGCCGCCCCGCGCTTGCCCCTGTTGACCGGCACGCAGCCGATGCGCAGCGCATATTGGCCAAGGATCGGTGTGTATAGCAGCTCTCGCTTCATGATGAACTTGCCGCGCGGGACCGCGTGGAAGATCAGGATGATGTCGAAAAAGCTTTGATGCTTGGCTGCAATCACCACCTCGTCCTCCGGCGGGGTGCCCCGCACCTCGGAACGGATGCCGCACAGAAGCCGGGCGGTCAGGATGACCCAGGCGCAAAAGCTGTGGCAGGCCAGAAAGGCCGCATTGCGCGAAAACAGGGCAAAGGGAAAGAACAGGATGCCAAGGATCGCCATGGCCAGATACATCTGGACGATGAAAATGATCGACATGATCCAGCGCAAGACGATCATCTGGTAAGCCCTTTCAAGGTGCGCAAGGCAGCGAGTCTGGTGGCGGCAAAGGCCACGATGGCAGTAATCGGCGGAAGCACAAAGGGCAACAGCCAGCCCAGTCCCTGAAAACCCAGTCCGGTCAGGAAACCCCCGGCCTCATCGGCCCGGGGCAGAAGCGCCACCCCGATCATGGCCAGAACCGTGCCCGCTGCCGCCCCGGAAAGTGCGCGCAAGGTAAAGCGGCGTACGAAGGCGCGCACGATGTAGCTGTCTTTCGCGCCGACAAGGCGCAGCACCCGGATCACCGGCAGGTTCGCCGAAAGTGCTGCATTGGCCGCCAGCGTGATCATCGCGCCCGTCGCCCCCGCAATAAGCGCCAGCGACAGCAGGCCCAGAAACCGCAACCTTTCGGCCGCCACCGCCAGCGGTCGGCGCCAGCGGGTGTGATCATCCAGCACCGCGCCCGGCGCTTCGGCTGCCAGCCGCTGGCGCAGGCCTTCGCCATCGTATCCGCCTGGGCCTTCGGTCAGTTCCACCAGCCGGGGCAGGGGTAGCGCATCGATGGGTAGCCCGGGGCCGAACCATGGCTCCAGCAGTTTCGTCTGTTCCTCGGGCGGGATGGCGCGGGAAGACCGGATGCCCGGCGTGGTGGCCAGCAGCGACAGCACCGCCGCCTCTTGCGCGGCGATCTGGTCGGGCGGCGCGGAAATGCGGATCGTTGCGGTTCCTGCCAGCGCCCCGGCCCAGCGGTCTGCCAGCCGGCCCGAAGCCATCGAAAGCGCCAGCGCAAAGACCGCCAGAAAGGCCATCGCGGCCGACGTGAACACCGTCAGTTGCGCGGTAAAGCCCGAAGGCGGCACCACCCGGTCTGCCTGACGGTCGTGGGACAGAAGGCCGGAAAGCAGCTTCACAGATCGGCCCCCGCAAGCTGCAACCTTCGGTCCTTGATCCGCAATACCCGCGTGGACACCTGTGCCTTGGCCTGACGGATCAGGTTCAGGTCGTGTGTTGCAATCAGAATTGTCTTGCCCATGCGGTTCAGTTCCACCAGCAGCGTCAGAAGCCGCAGCGACATTTCCCAGTCAAGGTTGCCGGTGGGTTCATCGGCGATGATGACCTCGGGGTCCATGATGATGGCACGCGCCAGCGCCGCCCGCTGCCGTTCCCCCCCGGAGAGGGATGGCGGAAGCGCGCTGCCAAGGCTGCCAAGGCCCACCCATTTCAAAAGCTCGGTCAGATTGCCGGCATCGGCGCTGCGGCCCGCCACGGTCAGCGGCAAGACAACATTGGTGGTCAGCGGCAGATGATCCAGAAACTGGCAGTCCTGATGCACCACCCCGATCCGGCGCCGGCACAGGGCAACATCATCGCGCGTCATGCCGCGCACGGTCTTGTCAAACAGGGTGACATGGCCGCTGGTGGGCAAAAGCTCTCCATAGGCCAGCTTCAGCAGCGTGGTCTTGCCCGATCCCGAAGGGCCGGTCAGAAAATGGAACGATCCCGGGGCAAGCCGCAAAGACACATCGGACAGCAATTCGCCGCCGCCATAGTTGTAAGCCACGCCTTCAAATGCGATCACAATGTCACCCCATCGGTCCGGCGCAGAATTGCCCAAACTGTCGCCGGTTTCAATTGCAGGTCAGTGGCGAAAGACCACAAACTATTGGCCTTCGTGGCCATCGTTGCTACAAGATTGCGAAAACCCCGGGCTAAAAGGGGTAACAGGGACGATCGTCATGCGTATCATTTGCCCCAATTGCGATGCCCAATATGAAGTTGACGCTTCGGCGATCCCGGAAGGGGGCCGCGATGTGCAATGTTCCAATTGCGGGCATGCATGGTTTCAGGAAAAAACCGATGTTCAGGAAGATCTGACCGCAGCGCTGTACGAAGACCCGGTGGCAGAAGAGCCGCCCGTTTCCGAAGCGCTGGATCAGGATGACCCGGACGATGCGCCCGCCGCGGCTTCGCCGGCGGCAGAGCCGCCCCCGGTCAAGCGCAGTCTTGACGATGCGGTGCTGGCCGTGCTGCGCGAAGAGGCCGAACGCGAGATTGCGGCCCGCAAGGCCGAAGCCGGGGCTCTGGAAACCCAAGGCGATCTGGGCTTGCCGCCGCCGGTGCCCCCCACCGTCGGTTCCGCCGCCGAAAGGGCCGCCCGCGCCGAGCCCGAGATGAACGAGGCCGAGCGCCGCATCAAGGCCCTGAAGGGCGAGCCGGTTCCCCCCCCAAAGGCTGCTGCACGG
>JALQTL010000243.1 GCA_023260935.1 Paracoccaceae bacterium | reverse complement strand
ATCATGACGGCGGGCAGCCTTTCGGTCACGCAGACCACGATTGCGCGGCTGCGTGAAGCCGTGGAAGACCCCGATGCCACGCCCGAGACATCCATTCTGATGGCGCCCACCCTGCTGAAGGTGGCCGAGATGGTGGGCAAGGCGCTGTCGGATGTGCGCCGCGAGGTTGATGAAAAACTCTCCATGTCCCAAGGGGTGACGGCGACCATGATCGTTGCGGGGCAGCGCAAGGGCGGGGCCATGCGCATGTTCCTGATCTATCCCGAGGGCAATTTCATCGAGGCCACGGAGGATACGCCGTTTTTGCAGATCGGTGAGCATAAATACGGCAAGCCGATCCTCGACCGTGTGGTGACACCGGCCACGTCATTGCAGGATGCTCAGAAGGCGGTGCTGCTCAGCATGGATTCGACCCTTCGGTCAAATCTTTCGGTCGGGATGCCGCTGGATATGTGCGTGATCCGCAAGGACGATTGCCGCGTTAGCATGATGCGCCGGATCGAAGCGGGGGACGAATCCTTCCGCGCCATGAGCGAGGCATGGTCGCGCGCCCTGCGGGACGGCTTTGCCCAGATCACGGTCTGACGTCAGCGATTGGCGTCAAACAAAGCGGTCGCGCTGTCAAAGAACCGCTTGCGGGCTTCGGGGCCTTCCATCAGCACCTCATGTTCAGCGCCGGGATAGATGTCCAGCCGGGCACCCGGCCATCTGGCCATGCGAAGATGGATCGGCCCGGGATCGACAACCTTTTCTGCGCTGCCAAGGGCGGTCAAGGCCGGCATTGCCGGGGAAGGGGCCAGAGACAAGGCGTGGCATTCGCCAAGCGCTTCGCGCAGCCAGCCAAGACTGGGCCCTGCAAGCGATAGCTCGGGCCTTTCGACGATCTGCCGCTTCATGTAGCGCCACATTTCCGGGTCTGTCGTCAGAACGTTGCCGCCAAAATCGGCCTCTGCCACATAGGACTTGTCCGATGTTCCGGGGGCAAAGCGGTGCGATTGCCCGACCCAGCCCGAAACCTGTGTGATGATCTGGGCCAGAGGGCGCATCCATGCGGCAATCGAAATCCCCCACATCGGTGCGGAAAAGGTGGCCGCCTTGACCGGCAGGCCGTTCAGAAGCGCCCGCAGCGCGATGCAGCCACCCATCGAATGTGACAAAAGGAAATAGGGTTCAGGCAGCCCAAGCGTCCGGGCCAGAGCCACATTCGCCTCGACATCGCGCTGATAGTCGGAAAACGCCTCGACATGGCCGATGCCCCTGTCGGACAGGGCGCGGTCGGCAAGGCCCTGGCCGCGCCAGTCGATGACAACGGTGCTGTATCCCCGGGCTTCCAGATCGGCCGCCGCCCGGCCGTATTTTTCGACATATTCCGTGCGGCCGGGAAAAAGCAGCACGGTTCCTTTCGTACCCTTGGCCCAGACCCCGGACCGGATGCGAACACCATCGGAAGCGGTCAGCCAGAACGCCTGACCACCCTCTGGCGCATCGGCGATGTCTTCAAACAGCGGTGCCGGTTGGGGCGCGGAATGCTTCAACTCAGCACCGAGCCAAGTTTCATCGCCATGCCCATGTTGCCATCCACCGCCAGCTTGCCGGTCATGAAGGCCGAGGTCGGGTTCAGATCGCCTTCAAGGATTTGCTGGAAAACATCGGCAGAAGCCGTCAGCGTGACATCGGCCTCTTCATCCCCCGCGCGCACGCCGCCTGCATCCATCATGATGGCGCCTTCGCCCTCGATCACGAATTTTGCCACGCCGTCGAAGCCGCCTGAAAGCTTTTGCGACAGAACCCGAACCGCTTCGTTTACTACATTGCTCATGTCTTCCCCTTTATCTCCGACTCGTGACGGCTTGGATATGGTTTTCCACCGTCGATGCGCTAACATGCAAGGTATGAAAGTCCTGACGCGCCATCTCAACTCTGCCGTCGCGGCACTTCTGGCAGTTTTTTTACTGCCGGGCCTTGGTTTGGCCGATCAGGCGGCGATGGATGACCTTTTCCAGCGCCTGAAGGAAGCCGACGGCCGGGCGGCCGCGCGGATCGAGCGCGAGATCTGGAACGAATGGTCGAAAAGCGGGTCGCCCGCGATGGATCTGCTGCTGCAACGCGGCCGCGATGCGATGGCGGCGGGCAATACCCAAGAGGCGATCGAGCATTTTTCGGCCCTGATCGACCATGCCCCGGATTTCGCAGAAGGCTGGAACGCCCGCGCAACCGCCTTTTACAATGCCGGGCAGTTCGGGCCTTCGATTGCCGATATTGCCGAAACCCTGAACCGGAACCCGCGCCATTTCGGGGCACTTGCAGGCCTTGGCGCGATTTTCGAGGCTTTGGAGCAAAAGCAGAAGGCGCTGGATGTCTATCGTGCCGCTCTGGCTATACATCCCCATCTTCAGGGGGTAACAGAAGCGGTGAAGCGGCTGGAAACAGAGGTCGCGGGAACCGATCTCTAGGGCAGGGCGATGAACGCGACCGCACGGGTCACGGCGGTCCTCGGGCCGACGAACACAGGCAAGACGCATTATGCGATCGAACGCATGCTGGCGCACCGGACGGGGGTGATCGGCCTGCCGCTGCGTCTGCTTGCGCGCGAGGTCTATGACCGCATCGTGGCGCAGCGTGGGCCTTCGGTGGTGGCGCTTGTGACGGGCGAAGAGCGCATCGTACCGGACCGCGCGCACTACTGGGTTTGCACGGTCGAGGCGATGCCGCTGGAGATCGGGGCGGATTTCGTGGCCATCGACGAGATCCAGCTTTGTGCCGATCCCGAGCGGGGGCATGTCTTCACCGACCGTCTTCTGCGCGCGCGCGGCTTGCATGAAACGCTGTTCATGGGCGCGGAAACGATGCGTCAGGTGATTGCCCATCTGGTGCCCGGCGTCACCTTCATGAAGCGCGATCGGTTCAGCGAACTTAGCTATACAGGTTCGAAAAAGATAAGTCGGATGCCGCCACGCAGTGCAATCGTGGGGTTTTCTGTTGAAAACGTCTATGCGATTGCCGAACTGATCCGGCGTCAGAAAGGCGGTTGCGCGGTGGTGATGGGGGCGCTTTCGCCGCGCACCCGGAATGCGCAGGTCGCGCTTTATCAAAATGGCGATGTCGATTACCTGGTCGCGACCGATGCCATCGGCATGGGCCTGAACCTTGATATCAAGCACATCGCCTTTTCCGCTACGGCCAAGTTCGACGGCAGGCGCATGCGTCAGCTTTACCCGCAGGAACTGGCGCAGATTGCCGGGCGGGCGGGCCGGCACACCGAAAACGGCAGCTTTGGCGTGACGGGGGAAGCCCGGCCCTTTGATGAAGAGGTGATCGAGGCCATCGAAAGCCACCGTTTTGCCCCGGTGCGAAAGCTGCAATGGCGTAATGCCGCGCTCGACTTCGGGTCAGCCGAAAAGCTGATCCGAAGCCTTGAAGCCCCGACCGGCAACGAATGGCTGACCCGGGCGCGGGATGCCGATGACGTGCTGGCGTTGAAAGCCCTGTCCGAACTGCCCGAGGTAAGAGATCGTCTGACCGGGCCAAAGCGGGTGCAGCTTTTGTGGGATGTCTGCCGCATTCCCGATTTCCGCAGCATCTCGACCACCGAGCATGTGACGCTGCTCGCCAGGATCTATGACTTTCTGGTGGGTCGCGGTCTGGGGGGCGGGCGGGTGCCAAGCGACTGGCTGGCCAAGGCCATTGCCCGTATCGACCGGACAGATGGTGACATTGACGCCATCTCCAAGCGGCTGTCTTACATCCGCACATGGACATACATTGCGCAGCGCAAGGGATGGGTGGATGATGAAAGCCATTGGCGCGACGAGACGCGCGCTGTAGAAGACCGCCTGTCGGATGCTTTGCATGACCGGCTGACGCAAAGATTTGTTGACCGGCGGACATCTGTGCTGCTTCGCCGGTTGAAACAGAAGGAGACCCTCGTGGCCGAGGTGAATGACAAGGGCGAAGTGGTGGTCGAAGGCGAATTCGTCGGCAAGCTGGACGGGTTTCGCTTCCGTCAGGATGCCTCGCAGTCTTCGGATGAAGCGCGGGTGATGCGGCAGGCTGCCATTCAGGCTTTGAAGCCCGAATTCCACCTGCGTGCCGACCGTTTCTATAACGCGCCCGACACCGAGATGGACTTTACCGAGCAGGGGGGCCTGATGTGGGGCACCACGGCGGTGGGAAAGCTGGTCAAGGGTGCCGATGCAATGCGCCCGGCGGTCGAAGCGTTCGTTGATGAAGAGGCGGGTGAAGAGGTTGCAGAAAAGGTGCGCCGCCGCCTTCAGCATTTCATCGACCGCAAGGTGGCCGCGCAATTCGACCCGTTGACGACATTGTCGCGCGACGAAACCTTGCAA
>JALQTL010000094.1 GCA_023260935.1 Paracoccaceae bacterium | reverse complement strand
CGCCCGCCCAGCCAGCCCTTCACCAGATCATCGGCCCCGTCCGAAAGGAAATCGAGCTGGTGGATCTCGGCGCCCGAGATCGGCTCTACCTCTTGCAGGTCCACGCCCAGAACGGTGCCCACCGGCTTTTTCGGATTCTGCCCCAGCGCATTCACCCGTTCAACCGCCACCTGGCACCAGCCGCCCGGCGCGCAGCCCAGATCGACCACCCGCGCCCCCGGTTTCAGAAAGCCGTAGCGATCATCCAGTTCAAGGATCTTGAAGGCCGCGCGGCCGCGAAACCCTTCCTTCTTGGCGCGCTGCACATAGGGATCGTTCAACTGCCGCTCCAGCCACAGCGTTGACGAAAGCTTGCGCCCCTTCGCGGTTTTTACCCGCACCCTCAGTTCCCTCTGGCCGCGGCCCGAGGTGTTGCCGGACGGCGTCTTCTTGCCCGTCGTCATACGAATGGTCCTTCCTTCAAGATGCCGTCAGACGTCATCTGGGCATAAAGCAGCCCTTCACGCAGCCCCCGGTCTGCCACCGAAAGCCTGTCGGTTGGCCAGATCCGCATCAAGGCCTGAAGTATCGCCGCGCCGGACATGATCAGCGTATGCCGGTCGCGGCCGATGCGCGGATCGGTCCGGCGGCCTTCCGGGCCAAGGCTCAGGTAATCGCGGATCACCAGATCGATCTGGTCCGAGGTCATCTGCAACCCGTCCACCTTTGTCCGGTCATAGCGGCGCAGGCCCAGATAGCTGGCGGCCACCGTGGTGACCGTTCCGCTGGTGCCGATGATCTGGAACCCCTCGCGCCGCTGCTGGGCGTTATAGGGCGAAAAGCTGGCCAGATTCTCCTCGAAGAACCAACTCATCAGCGCAAAGCGGGCGGCGTCATCCTCGACATCGATGAACTGGTCGCGCAGCGTGGCCACGCCAAGGGGCACGCTGATCCAGTCCACCACCCGGGCGCCATTGGCCGGCTGGGCATTGAAGCCGGAATGCAGCCGCATGATCGCCCGCGCCCGTTCGGGGGGCGGCACCAGCGAAAGGTCGACCCAGACCAGTTCTGTGGACCCCCCGCCGATATCGACGACCAGAAGCTGTTCAGTCTTGCCCTGCACCAGAGGCGCGCAGGAAATCACCGCTAGCCGGGCCTCTTCTTCCGGCGTGATGATTTCCAGTTGCAGCCCGGTATCGCGCCTGACCTGCCGGATGAAATCGCGCGCGTTGCGGGCCCTGCGGCAGGCCTCGGTCGCCACCAGCCGCATGCGGGTAACGCCATGACGTTCGATCTTTTTCTGGCATATGCGCAGCGCCTGAATCGTGCGCGTCATCGACGCACGCGAAAGCCGGCCCGAAGCTTCAAGCCCCACGCCAAGCTGGACAGTCTTTGAAAAACTGTCGACGACCGTGAACTGGCTGCCCTTCGGTTGGGCAATCAGCATCCGGCAACTGTTGGTGCCAAGGTCCAGCGCCGCATAAAGCGGTGCCGGCCCCGGCCGAAGAGGAGGTGACGATTCGGTGATACGAGAGCCTGCTGCAGGCTCGATCAGCATCTTCGACGCGTCCCCCCCTCGAGGACGCTCGGGCGTCATGTCCGCCCTCCAATTATGGTTATACCAAAGGTAACGCCGAAGCCCCCCTGCCGCAAGCGTTCATCCACCCCCGCTGCACGGGCATGGCTGGGCTTTCACCCGATTAATGAAGAAGATGAGAATTTTTCGCGCAGAAGGTGGCTGATCTGCGGGGAAACTGCGGTTAGTTTGGCATGGCGCAAGCGCAGGTCGGTTATCTGTTGCGCCATGTCGAAAACGCACTCTCGCGTCGCAATCAGGCGATTAGAAGGGGGTCAGGAACGGTTAGGGGAATCGGGCGGATGGCTGAAGTTACAGTGGTCTTCTGGCGTGACATTCCGGCACAGGTCATCGTCGGCAAGGGCCGCCGGGGCGCAAAAGCCCCGCTGCCCGAACGCTTTGAACAGGCCATCGACCGCTGCGCCATGAAGATCGGCGCAAAGGATGCAGATGCCTACCTGGCCGAATGGCGCAAGGCCGCCCCCTATGAGGTGGAGGGCGATCAGGATGAGGTTGCCAAGGCCGAAGCCGCCCGACTGGACGCCGAATACGACACCGCGCGCCTCAAGGCGCTGATCGATGCTGAAGGCTGGGCGAAGCCCTGACCGATGACCCTGAGGGAGAGACTGATGGCCCTGTTCAATTTCCGCGCCAAGGCGCAGACCCCGGCCACATCGGGCGGTGCGCTGGAAGCCTTCCTGACCGGCTATTCGATCGAAGTGATGCCACGAACCGCCGAAAAGGTCGAGGATTTCCGCGAAATCCTGCCCACCGGCACCCGCGTCTATATCGCCCATATCGAGGGCACACCGATCGAGGACATGGTGGCCACGGCCCGCCGCATCGGCGACGAAGGTTTTTCCGTGATGCCGCATTTTCCGGCGCGCATCATCAAGGACAAGGCCACGCTGACCGACTGGGTGGCGCGCTACAAAGATGTGGGCGTGCGCCAGGGCCTGCTGCTGGCAGGCGGCGTGGCCCAGCCGCACGGCGATTTCGCCACCTCGATGCAGCTTCTGGAATCGGGTGCCTTTGACGGGTTCGACCGCCTGCATGTGGCCGGCCACCCCGAAGGCAACAAGGACATCGATCCCGACGGGTCGGACAAGATGGTGATGGAAGCCGCGCGCTGGAAATCGGCCTTTGCCGAACGCTGCGATGCGCAGATGGCGATGGCCACCCAGTTCTGCTTTGATGCCGAACCGGTGATTGCATGGGTCAACCGCCTCCAGGCCGAAGGGATCAAGCTGCCGGTTCACATCGGGGTTGCCGGGCCGGCCAAGCTTCAGACTCTGATCAAGTTCGCCATCGCCTGCGGTGTCGGCCCGTCGCTGAAGGTGCTGCAAAAGCGCGCGATGGATGTGTCGAAGCTGCTGCTGCCCTATGAGCCGACAGATGTGCTGACCGCCCTTGCCGCCCACAAGGCCGCCAATCCCGACTTCGGGATCGAACAGGTCCATTTCTTCCCGCTGGGGGGCATCAAGTCGAACGCCCAGTGGGTCACCGAAAACGGCGGCGCGGCGGGCAAGCCGGCGCGGGCCGCCTGAACTTAAAGCAAAGGTTGAAGAATGACCCGCACCGTCATTGAATCAAAAACAAAAACCGTCATCATCGGATTCGATGAACCGTTCTGCGTGATCGGTGAGCGGATCAACCCCACGGGGCGCAAGATCCTCAACGAGGAACTTGAACGCGGCGATTTCAGCCGGGTCGAAGCGGACGCGCTGGCACAGGTTGCCGCCGGCGCAAACATCCTCGACATCAATTCGGGTGCCGTGTTCTCGAACAAGATGGCCGAAGA
>JALQTL010000085.1 GCA_023260935.1 Paracoccaceae bacterium | reverse complement strand
TGACCCTGACCTTGCGGTCGGCCGCCGGGCTTGCCTTGCGGGCGCTGGCCGCGGTTCTGGCCGGGTTTCGGTGCTGCGGCCACCACATCGGCGGCCCAGGGCGCCCCGCCCAGAACCGGCAGCGGCTTTTTCAGCAGTTTTTCGATATCCTGCAATTCGCCCATCTCGGCCGGCGCGCAGAAGCTGACGCTGGCGCCATTCGCACCGGCCCGCGCTGTACGACCGATACGGTGGACATAGTTTTCCGCCACATTCGGCAGGTCATAGTTATAGACATGGCGAACGGTGGGGATGTCGATCCCACGGGCTGCCACATCGGTGGCCACCATCACATCGACTGTTCCTTCGCGGAATTCGGTCAGGATGCGGTCGCGCTGGTTCTGGCTGCGGTTGCCGTGGATGGCGCCCACCTTGAAGCCCCAGCCGCCCAGCACCTTGGCCACCTTGTCGGCCCCATGCTTGGTGCGGCAGAACACCAGCGCCTGTTCGCCCGGATGCTTCAGCAGATAGCTTTCCAAGAGCTTCGCCTTGTCGCCATTGGGGATGAAATGCACCCCTTGGGTGATCTTCTCGGCCGGTTTGCCGGGCGGCGCCACCTGCACCTTGACCGGGTCGCGCAGATAGGTGTCGGCGATTTCGTCGATATCTTTCGGCATGGTGGCCGAAAACATCAGCGTCTGGCGCTTTTGCGGGATATGCTTGGCAATCTGGCGCAGGGCGTGGATGAAGCCCATGTCCAGCATGTGATCGGCCTCGTCCAGCACCAGATAGGCGCAGCGTTCAAGGCTGACATCGCGCCGTTCCAAGAGGTCGATCAGCCGGCCCGGCGTGGCCACCAGCACATCGGCGCCGCGGGCAAGGGCGGCGGATTGCTTGTTGATCGACTGGCCGCCGACCACCATCACCACCTTGACGGCCGTGCCCTTGGTGAAGGCTTCCAGATTGTCCTTGATCTGCGTCGTCAGTTCTCGCGTGGGCGCAAGGATCAGGGCACGCACATGGCGCGGCCCGGGCGGGTTGTTCAGATCAAGGATGCGGTGCAGAAGCGGCAAGCCGAAGGCCGCGGTCTTGCCCGTGCCGGTCTGGGCCAGCCCCATCAGATCGCGCCCCTGCATGATCGGCGGGATCGCCCGTTCCTGGATCGGGGTCGGCGTCTTCAGGGTCGTTGCCTCCAGCGCCTTCAGAAGGCGGGGGGAAAGGCCGAGATCGGCGAAGCTTGTCATTCATGGCTCCTGTTCAAGGGGCAGGGCATGGGGGCAAAGTGCTGCGCTGTCAAGGCTGCGGGCCAAAGGGGGGGCTTATCCGCCTGGCAATCACGGTGACAATCAGGCGGGGGTCAGCGCGGAAAGCCGATAGCCGACCGCTTCGGCCACATGCGGGTGGCGCACCGTGGCCGACCCGTCCAGATCGGCGATTGTACGAGCCACGCGCAAGACCCGGTGATAGCCGCGCGCCGAAAGGTTGAATCGTTCGGCCACCCGGCTGATCAGCGCCCGCCCTTCGGCATCAGGGCTGGCCACCTGTTCCAGCAGCCCGCCCTCCATATCGGCATTCACCCGCAGGCCCTCCATGCCGGCAAAACGCGCCTCTTGCCGGGCGCGAGCCTCGGCCACGCGCGCAGCAATGCTGGCCGAACTGTCGCCACTGGCCGGAAGGTCCAGATCGGCAAAGGCCACAGGCGGCACATCGATGCGCAGATCGAACCTGTCCATCAGCGGGCCCGAAATGCGGCCCAGATAATCCTCGCCGCAAAGGGGCGCCCTGCCACAGGCGCGGGCGGGTTCGGCCAGAAAGCCGCAGCGGCAGGGATTGGCTGCCGCCATCAGCAGGAACCGGCAGGGATAACGGATATGGGCATTGGCCCGCGCCACCATCACCTCGCCCGTCTCGATCGGCTGGCGCAGGGTTTCCAGCACCGCGCGGGGGAATTCGGGGAATTCGTCCATGAACAGCACGCCGTTGTGGGCAAGGCTGATCTCGCCCGGCTTGGCCCCCTTGCCGCCCCCCACGATGGCCGCCATCGAAGCGGTGTGATGGGGTTCGCGAAAGGGCCTTTCGCGTGAAATCCCGCCTTCGTCCAGCAGCCCGGCAAGCGAATGGATCATCGAGGTTTCCAGCGCCTCGGCCGCCGAAAGCGGTGGCAGGATGCCTGGCATCCGTGCGGCCAGCATCGATTTGCCCGACCCGGGAGAGCCGATCATCAGCATGTGGTGCCGCCCGGCGGCGGCGATTTCCATCGCCCGTTTGGCCCGTTCCTGCCCCTTCACATCGCGCAGATCGCGCCCCCGGGGGGCGGGCAAGACCTCGCCCGCCTCGGCCGGGGTCAGCGGCGACTGGCCGGTAAAGTGGCGCACCACCTCGTCCAGCGATCCGGCTGCCAGCACTTGTGTGGCCCCCACCCATGCGGCTTCGGCCCCGCAGGCGCGGGGGCACAGCAGAGCGCGGTCTTCCTCGGCCGCGGCCATGGCGGCGGGCAGCGCCCCGAGGACCGGCATCAGCCGTCCGTCTAGCGACAGTTCGCCAAGCGCCACCGTGCCTTCGATCGCATCCTTGGGCAGAATGTCGATGGCCGCCAGAAGCGAAAGCGCAATCGGCAAATCGAAATGAGAGCCTTCCTTGGGCATGTCGGCGGGCGACAGGTTGATGGTGATCTTTTTCGAAGGCAGCGCAATCGACATGGCCTGCAACGCCGCGCGCACCCGTTCCTTCGCCTCGCTGACCGCCTTGTCGGGAAGGCCCACCACGGCAAAGGCGGGCACCCCGGGCGAGATGGCGCATTGCACCTCGACCATGCGGGCCTCGATCCCTTCGAAAGCCACTGTATAGGCCCGTGCCACCATGCCTTGCCCCTTGCCCCCTGTCTTGCAGGGCCCCCGGCCTTCAGGGGTAGGGCGCTGTGGTTAGCGAATGGTTAACGCAGTCCGTGTCAGCGGCGGTAAAGTGCCATGAAGGCGGGCCATGCCTCGGGGTCGGCTGCGGTCTTGTCGCGGCAGAAGGCGTTGCAGAACCCGAAGCGACGGCCCTCCAGTTCAAGCACATGGCTGACCGGCCTGCCGCTGTAGGGGCAGGCGTCGTTTTCGCTTTGCGTGCCTTCGACCGCACGGGCGGGCAGGGGCATGGGGCCGGGCCAGGGCCGGGTGGGGTAATCGCGCCGGTAGAATTCCTGATCCGGCCCATCGACCATTCCCATGGCCTTCCAGCGACGAAAGGACGGGTGGGCCAGATGCGCCTGCACATAGGCCATGGCGCGTGCGCTGACCGGCAGGTTATAGGTGGCAATGCGTGTGGCGACGGGGGCAAAAAACGCATCGGCCGCCGAATAGGGCCCGCAAAGCCAACCCGTCGATCCGGTCTGTTCCCATGCCCAGGACCAGATCGTTTCCAGCCGGGCCAGATCGTCCAGCACAGCCTGCGGCGGTGCGCAATCGGTATAGCTGACGCGCAGGTTCATCGGGCAATGACTGCGCAGCGCGGTGAAGCCTGCATGCATTTCGGCTGCCAATACCCGGCCGATCGCCCGGCCCCGGCCCTCGGGCCAGATGCCAGCCTGCGGGTGGCGGCTGGCCAGTTCTTCGGCAATCGCAAGGCTTTCGGGCATGACGATGCCATCGGGCGTGCGGATCGTGGGGACCGTGCGCGCCGGGGGATAGGCTTTCAACAGGTCGGGCAACTCGTCTGTGTAAAGCCGGGCGCTGTGGATGCGGCAGGGAATGCCGAAGGCATCGAACAACAGCCAGCCGCGCAGCGACCAGCTGGAATAGGAACGGTCGCCAATCACAAGATCATAGATATCCGACATGGCGTAACCTCTTGCTGTGGCCTTCGCCTTGGATAGGCGCGCCGCCTGCTGCTGCAAAGCGATGATTTGTGGGGAACGCCATCAGGGAAGGTGATTGACCTGATGAACCGACCATGCGCCCCCCGTATGGTCCAGCCGCGTGACAGAGAGGTTGTCTATGGGCTGGGCAAGGGCTTCGTAGGGCGACAGCCCTGCGGCACGGGCGTATTGTGTCAGGATTACCCCGAAATGCGCCACAACGATCAGGTCGCGTCCCGCGTGGTCGGCCAGCAGTCGGTTTACCGCCGCCGTTACGCGCGCTTCGGCCTGAAGCCAGCTTTCCCCGTTGGGCGGGGCGATATGCCCCGGTTCTTCCCAATACCGGCGCGAAAGATCGGGCCAGCGGGCCGAAACCTCGGCAAAGCCAAGGCCATCCCAATCGCCAAAGTGAAACTCACGCAAGGCAGGGTCGGCGGGCAGGCGATGGCGGCCCGGTGTCAGCGCATCGGCTGTGGCGGTGGCCCGGATCAGATCGGAGGAAATGACCAGTGCCCCATCGGGCAGATGCGCGTTCAGTCGCGACAGGGCCGCGCTGTCAGACAGGTCGGCCGGGATATCGCGCCAGCCGGCAAAGGCCTTTGCATGGGTCGGGCCATGGCGCACCCACCACAGCCGCGTCATGCAAGACCTTTTGGCATTTCGCCCTTCAGCGCAAAGGGCAGGCCCGCCATCACGCCCACCACCAGATCAGCCTGCGCGGCAAGGCGCTGGTTCAGCCGGCCCTGTTCATCGCGAAACCGCCGCGCAAGGGCGTTTTCGGGCACGATGCCGGCGCCCACCTCATTCGATACCAGCACCACCGGCGCGGGGCAGGCGGCAAGGGCGGCCAGAAGCGTTTCTGTTTCCGAAGGAAGATCAGACCCGGCCAGCAGGTGATTGGACAGCCAAAGTGTCGCGCAATCGAAAAGAAGTGTAAACTTTGGTTGACAGTTTCGCAGAATGGGAGCAACGTCCAGCGGTGCTTCGAGGGTGGTCCAACCTTCGCCGCGATCCTTGCGATGATGCTGGATGCGGTCTTTCATCTCGTCATCGAAGGCCTGGGCCGTGGCCAGATACAGCTTTGGCCTGCCCGACACTGTGACCAACCGCTCGGCGATCCTTGATTTGCCCGAGCGCGCCCCGCCCAACACAAGCGTTAGGCCGGGTGGCGAAAAAGTCGATACCTGAAGTGATCCGGCAGAGGTCACGCTGCGTAGAACCTTTCAAAAGCGGAAAGCAAATCGCATCAATCTTGCGACTGGGGGTTCGAAGATGGCACTGGACGGATATAGCGACCAAACCATGTCCCGCCAAGCGATGAAGGCGGAACTTCTTGATGCAGAAACGGAATTGCGGCTGGCCTATGCGTGGCGCGACCGGCGCGACGAACAGGCGCTGCACCGGCTGGTAACGGCCTATATGCGGCTTGCCATTTCGATGGCGGCCAAATTCCGCCGCTATGGCGCGCCGATGCCCGATCTGATCCAGGAAGCAAGCCTGGGTCTGATGAAGGCGGCCGACAAGTTCGACCCCGATCGAGGCGTGCGGTTTTCCACCTATGCCGTATGGTGGATCAAGGCCAGCATTCAGGATTACGTCATGCGCAACTGGTCGTTGGTGCGCACTGGTTCGACCAGCAGCCAGAAGGCACTGTTCTTCAATCTGCGCCGTGTGCAGGCCAAGCTGGAGCGTGAGGCCGCGCAGCGCGGCGAAGCGCTTGACCAGTTCCAGCTGCGCCAGATGGTTGCGGCAGAGGTGGGCGTGCCGCTGGCCGATGTCGAGATGATGGAAGGCCGGCTCTCCGGATCGGATTTTTCGCTGAACGCCACGCAATCGAGCGACGAGGACGGGCGGGAATGGATCGATGCGCTGGAGGATGACGCGCCGCAGGCGTCATCCGCGGTCGAGGACATGCACGACAATGACAGGCTGCGCGGCTGGCTGGTCAAGGCGATGCAGGCACTGAATGCGCGTGAACGCTTCATCATCACCGAACGCAAGCTGCGTGATGAGCCGCGCACGCTTGAATCGCTGGGTGAAGAGTTGGGGCTTTCAAAGGAACGCGTGCGCCAGCTGGAAGCGGCAGCCTTTGCCAAGATGCGCCGCAACCTTGAAAGCCAATCGCGGGAGGTGCATCATTTCCTCGTCTGACGGGGGGTGGTGAAGCTTTGAAGGCAGTTCTCTGTGCCCTTGTGCTTGTGGCCGCCCCGGCCTTTGGCAGCGTGGTTCCGCCCGCTGACGTGGATGTGGTGATCCTTGGCGAAATCCACGACAACCCTGCGCATCATGCCGAACAAGCGCGTCTTGTGGGGCTAGTTCGCCCGGAGGCGGTTGTCTGGGAGATGCTGACCCCGGGCCAACTGGAAAAAGCCGCCGGGGCAGATCGGGCGGATGCGGTGGGCTTCGGGGCTGCGCTGGGCTGGGAGGCCGCAGGCTGGCCGGATTTCGAAATGTATCATCCGATTTTTCTGGCCAGTGCCGATGCCATGCATCTGGGTGGCGCCGTGCCGCGCGAAGCATTGCGCCCGGTGATCGAAAAGGGCGCGCTTGCCGCATGGGGGGCGCCGGTGCCGTGGTTCGATGCGGCAAGGGCGCTTGGCCCGCTGGATCCCGAAGACCTTGCCCGCCGCGAGGCCGAACAGGCCGAGGCGCATTGCAACGCGCTTCCGGCCGATCTGCTGCCCGGCATGGTCGAGGCGCAGCGCTTTCGCGACGCAACCATGGCCTCTGCCGCCCTTGGGGCGCTGGCCGATGGGAAACGGCCGGTGGTCATCATCACCGGTTCGGGCCATGCCCGCACCGATGTGGGCATTCCCGCGATGATCCGCGCCGCGCGCCCGGATGTGACCGTCTGGTCGCTGGGGCAGGTCGAGGCTGATCCGGGCCCGGGCGCCCCCTATGACGCGGTGAACCTTACCGCACCGACCCCGCGCGAAGACCCCTGCGCCGCCTTTCGCTAGGGCCGACGGGGGGTGTTGAGTTTGCCCCCCGCCCCGCCTAACGTCTGCGCAGATACCAAGAGGGCACGGGATGCTGGCCGGAAAACGGATACTCCTGATCATCGGCGGCGGCATCGCGGCCTACAAGTCGCTGGAACTGATCCGGCTCTTGACCAAGGCGGGGGCAAGCGTTGTGCCCGTTCTGACGAAAGCGGGAACCGAGTTTGTTACCCCGTTAAGCGTTTCGGCCTTGGCCGGGGTTCGGGTGTATACCGATCTCTTCGATCTGACGGATGAGGCCGAGATGGGCCATATCCAGCTTTCGCGCGCGGCCGATCTGGTGGTGGTGGCGCCAGCGACGGCCGATCTGATGTCCAAGATGGCGACAGGCCGGGCCGATGATCTGGCCTCGACCCTGCTTCTGGCCACGGACAAGCGGGTGCTGATCGCCCCGGCCATGAATGTGCGGATGTGGCAGCACCCGGCAACGCAGCGTAATCTGGCCACGCTTCAGGCCGATGGCGTGCTGGTGGCCGGCCCAAATGACGGTGACATGGCCTGTGGAGAGTTTGGCCCCGGCCGCATGGCCGAACCTGCCGAGGTTCTGGCGGCGGTCGAGGCCGCGCTTGGCACAGGCGTCCTTACCGGGCGGCATGTTCTGGTGACAAGCGGGCCCACGCATGAACCGATTGATCCGGTGCGCTATATCGCCAACCGTTCCAGCGGGGCGCAAGGCACGGCACTGGCGGCCGCGCTGCGCGATCTGGGCGCGCGGGTCACGTTTGTCACCGGCCCCGCCACGGTGCCCCCGCCTTCGGGGGTGACCGTGATCCGGGTGGAAACCGCCCGGCAAATGCTGGCGGCGGTTCAGGCAGCGCTTCCGGTCGATGCGGCGGTGATGGCGGCGGCTGTGGCCGACTGGCGCGTGGCCAATGAGGGCGCACAGAAGATGAAGAAGGATGGCTCGGGCAAGGCCCCGGCACTGGAATTTGCGGAAAACCCAGATATTCTGGCCAGCGTCGCACGCGGCACCCCGCGCCCGCGTCTGGTGGTGGGCTTCGCGGCCGAAACAGAGCATGTGGTGGATCATGCCACCGCCAAGCGTGCGCGCAAGGGTTGTGACTGGATCGTCGCCAATGACGTCAGCCCCGCCACTGGCATCATGGGGGGCACGGAAAACGCCGTGACCCTGATCACAGAACACGGTGCGGAAACATGGCCCCGTATGGGCAAGGATCAGGTGGCGGCCCGGCTTGCCACCCGTATTGCCGAGGCGCTGCAATGACGCCGCTGGTGCGTATCCTGTTCGAGGATTGGGCCGACACGAGCCTGCCCTTGCCCGCCTATGAAACGCCCGGCGCTGCCGGGGCGGATATCCGTGCCAACCTGCCGCCCGACATGCGGGCCTCGGGCTTTACCCTTGCGCCGATGCAGCGCGCCATCTGCCCCACGGGCATCCGGGTCGAAATCCCCCTCGGGTTCGAGATGCAGATCCGCCCCCGCTCCGGGCTGGCCACGAAATCCGGCATCACCCTGCCCAATACTCCGGGCACGATTGACAGCGATTATCGCGGGCCGCTGGGGGTGGCGCTGATCAATCTGGGGGCAGAGCCCTATACCGTGCAGCATGGCGACCGGATCGCCCAGATGATCGTGGCCCCGGTGGTGCAAGTGGGCTTTGCCGTGGTCGATGCCCTTGGCCCGACAGAGCGGGGCGAGGGCGGCTTCGGGTCGACGGGCAGGCGCTGATGGCCCTTGTTCTGGCTTTGGCGGTTGCCCTTTGGGGCCTTGGGGTGGTGATGAAGGTGCCGGTGCGCCTGCGGTTGTGGCTGATCGGCGGGTTGTGGCTGGCGGTGGTGCTGGCGCAGTTGGTGCTGCCGTCGGGCAATGGCCTGCGCCTTGCCACCGGGGGCGACGCCCGGCCATGGCTTGCCATCGGCGCGGTGGCGGCAGTGATCCTTGGCTACCGCGCGGCGCTTTCCGCCCTGCGGGCCCGGGCCACCCCTTCCGGCGCGGTTGCCCCGGCCCCCCCTGCCGGCAGCTTTCGCCCGGCAGAGCTGGATCGCTATGCCCGCCACATCATCCTGCGCGAAATCGGCGGGCCGGGGCAGAAGCGGCTGAAGGCCGCGAAGGTGCTGGTGGTGGGGGCAGGGGGGCTTGGCTCTCCTGCATTGCTTTATCTGGCGGCATCGGGCGTGGGGGTGATCGGCGTTATCGATGCCGACGTGGTGGATAACACCAACCTGCAACGGCAGGTCATCCACGCCGATGCCCGTATCGGCATGCCAAAGGTCTTTTCCGCCGAAATTGCCATGAAGGCCCTGAACCCCTTCATCGAGGTGCGCCCCTATCACCGCAGGCTGGATGAAGAGACGGCCAGCAGCCTGATCGAGGACTATGATCTGGTGCTGGACGGGACCGACAATTTCGATACCCGCTATCTGGTGAACCGTGTCTGCGCCGCCCTTGGCAAGCCGCTGATCGCGGCTGCCATCACACAATGGGAAGGCCAGATCAGCCTGTATGACCCGACCCATGGCGGGCCCTGTTTCGAATGCGTCTTCCCGGTGCGCCCGGCACCGGGCATGGTGCCCACCTGTGCCGAGGCCGGTGTGGCGGCCCCGTTGCCCGGCGTCATCGGCGCCATGATGGCGATGGAGGCCGTGAAGCAGATCACCGGCGCAGGCCAAGGGTTGCAGGGCCGGCTTATGATCCACGATGCCCTCTTTGCCGAAACGCGCATGATCACGGTCAGGAAGCGCGCCGATTGCCCTGTTTGCGGCACCAGCGCCGGCTGATGCCTTCCCGCGCGCTGCCGTTCAGCCGAACCGGTAGCTGGAGGCAGTGACGCCGCCGAACAGCGCCTTGTCATGGTAAACCCGCTGCGCCGGTTCCCCCTCGGCCGCGCCAAGCGCCACGAAAAGCGGCACCAGATGGTCTTCCTCCTTGTGGCAGACCCGGGCATAGGGCGCCTCTTCCCAAGCTTCCAGCGCCGGGGTGCGTTCGGCTTGGGGCTTGGCAAGCGTTTCGCCCAGCCAGGCGTCAAAAGCCTCGGACGGTTCCTTGGCCCCCGGCCCGAACAGGCGCAGATTGTGATAGGACAGGCCAGAGCCGATGATCAGCACCCCTTCGTCGCGCAAGGGTGCCAGCGCGCGCCCCAGTGCCAGATGTTCGGCCGGGGAATAGCCCTTGCGGAGCGAGATCTGAAAAAGCGGAACATCGGCCTGGGGATACATCACATAAGCCGGCACAAAGGTGCCATGGTCAAAGCCCTGCCTGTCATCCAGCCGCACCGGCAGCCCCGCCTCGGCGATCAGCCGCGCCGCCCTTTCCGCGATGTCTGGGGCGCCGGGTGCAGCATAGGTGATCTGAAAGGTGTGGGGGGGAAAGCCGTGGTAGTCATAGACCATCGGCGGCTTTGCGGCTGACATGACGGCAAAGCTGTCATCCTCCCAGTGGCCGGAAATCATCAGGATGGCTTTCGGCCGTTCCGGCAGATCTTTCACCATCTGCACGAAGCTGGCCTCCAGATTGGAAAACATTGCGCGCCAGTCGTCCATCCATGGCCATGGGCCGCCGCCGTGACTGATGAAATAGGTGGGCATCCGTGCCATGTTGGCCTTCCTTTCTGCTGACTTGGAACATGCGCCCGGGGGCAGGGTGCATCAAGCCCCGGATATGCCCGGTTTCTGCCCATCCCTTGTGCAGCCACGCGCAAACCCCGGGGGCGGCTTGCGGGCAGCAAAGAGCCGGGCCATAGTCTGCGCGATCACGACCGGAACGGAGATATCCCATGCAAACCGCCGCTGCCGCCGCCCTTGGCCTTTCGCTTGCCCTTGTCCCTGCCGCCTTTGCCCAGAGCCTGCCAGATCTGGGCGGAAAGGAAATCGTTGTCGTCACCGAAAACGCCTATCCCCCGCTGCAATTCCTGGATGCCTCCGGCACGGCGATCGGCTGGGAATATGACGCCATGGCCGAACTGGCAAAGCGCCTCAACTTCACGGTGAAATACGAAAACATCTCGTGGGATGCGATGATCCCGGCCGTGGCGGAAGGTCAGTATGATCTGGGCATGACCGGCATCACCATCCGCGATGACCGCAAGGAAAAGGTGGACTTTTCAGATAGCTACATGACCAGCCAGATGGTGATGATGGTGCGCGGCGATGAAACCCGCTTTGCCGACAAGGCCAGCTTTGCCGCCAATCCCGATCTGCTGATGGCCGCCCAGCCCGGCACAACGCCCTTCTATGTCGGCGTCTATGAAGTGCTGGACGGGAACGAGGCGAACCCTCGCATCAAGCTGTTCGAAACCTTCGGCGCCACGGTCGAGGCGTTGAAGGCCGGCGATGTCGACCTTGTGCTGACCGATGGCACCGCCGGCGCCGGCTATGTCGATGCTTCGGGTGGCGGTCTCAAGATCGTGGGCGAAAAACTGGGGACCGAGGATTTCGGCTTCATCTTCCCCAAGGGGTCGGATCTGGTGGCGCCGATGAACGCGGGCCTTGCCGCGCTGAAGGCGGATGGCACGCTGGATATGCTGAACAAGAAATGGTTTCTTGACTACAAGATGGGCCAGTGATGCCTGATCGCCCCGGCCGATGGGCCGGGGCCCCTGTCCCATGACACCAAACCCCAAACCCGATCGCGATTTTCCGTGGTGGCTGGTGATCCTCGTCGCCACCGGTTTCGTGCTGTTCTACGAGGTTCTGACGACCGAGGTATATGCCGCCGCCCTGAACACATTGATGAAGGGCATCGGGATCACCGTCGCGGTCGCAGTCATCGCCTTTCTGGGCGCTTGCCTGATGGGCCTTGGCCTTGCGGTGCTGGGCCTTTCCCGCTTCATCGTGCTGCGGCAGGCTGCACGGCTCTATATCGAGGTGATGCGGGGCATACCGATCATCGTGCTTCTGCTTTATGTCGCCTTCGTTCTTGCCCCGGCCCTTGTGGCACTTGTGAACACGGTGCTGGAACCGCTGGGAGTGGAGCCTTGGCGAACCCGCGACTTTCCCCTTGTGGCCCGCGCGGTGATCGCCCTGATGCTGGCCTATTCCGCCTTTCTGGCCGAGATTTTCCGGGCCGGCCTGCAGGCCGTGGACAAGGGGCAGATCGAAGCCGCACAAGCCCTTGGCCTGAACGGCTGGCAGCGTTTTCGCCACATCGTCTTTCCTCAGGCCTTCCGCATGATCCTGCCCCCCCTTGGCAATGACTTTGTTGCCATGGTCAAGGACAGCTCGCTGGTCAGCGTCCTCGGCGTCAGCGACATCACCCAGATGGCCAAGGTGACGGCCGCCGGGAATTTCCGCTACTTTGAAACCTACAACGTTGCGGCCCTGCTTTACCTGACGATGACCATCGGTCTCAGCCTTGCGCTGCGCCGTGTCGAAACCCGTTTGCGCCAAACTTCCAACCGCTAGCCGAAGGCAAAAGGAGGGGGCGCTGCCCCCACGGATTTCGCAAGGGCGAAATCCTTCCCCCGGAGTATTTCTGGCCAAGATGAATCCCCGGCTCCTTCATCTTGGTCCCAAATACTCCCGCCGGAGGCGCCGCGAGGCAAAGCCGAGACAAGGAAACTTGCGGCGAAGCCGCGCCGCTGGATCACTCAGCCTTGTCACGGGCGATCAGGCCCGAGAGGGCACGGCTGACGGTGCCCGAGGTCGAGGGCCGGGCAAGCGCCACGAAAGGCAGGGGGCGGCAAAGATCGATGGCAGCGATGCCGATCCGGGCAGTCAGGGCGCCGTTGACCACGCCTTCGCCGAAGCGTCGCGAGAGTTTGGACAAGACGCCGCCGCCGGCGACGGAACCGATCAGATCATCGGTCAGGGCCAAAGCGCCGGTTGCCACCAGATGCGAGAAGACCCGGCGCAGCAGCCCCCATGACCCCAGCGCGCCGGACCGGCCGCCGTAGATTTCGGCAATGCGTCGGATCATCCGCAAATTGGCAAAAAGGGCGGTTGCCACATCGGCCAACGCCAGCGGCACAAGCGCCGTGACCGTGGCCACCTGCCGGGCCGATTGTTCCACGGCGGCCCGGGCCATACTGTCCAGCGGGCCCAGAAGTTCCGCTTCGGCAAGGGAAAGCAGTGCGTCGGCGTCCATGACTTCGGCCTCGCGTTCGGCCAGCCTGGACCGGCCCCAGGCGGTTTCCGCGCGTGTGCTGTAAAGCCGGGTCAGGGCCGCGGCCAGCGCGCGGGCTTCCTTCAGGTCTGCGGCCGCGCGGGCGACCTCGGCGCGTTGGCGCAGTGTGTCCAGCCGTGCCAGCCGGGCATAGGCGGCCCATTCGCGTAAAGACAGCAATGCCGCAGCAGCCAGGGCCGCCGCCAGCAGGGCAAAGGCCAGCCAGCCCAGCAGGGCATTGCGCGCGAAAAGCCCGGTCACGAAATCCCATGCCGCGACCGATAGAAGAAAGGAAAAGAACGCCGAAAACGCCCAGAGCGCGGCCCTTGTAAGAAACGAGGGACGGCCAGTCACGACCGCAGCCATTTGCAGGGCCCGACCTTCGGGCAAGGGATCGGGCACGGGCGGTGCGAGGCTGGGGTCGGCCTCTTCCTCGATTTCAAGGATCAGCGGCTTGCGCGGGGCTTCGGTCATGCGGCCTGTCCGTTTGGGTGCGATATAGGCACGGGTCTTCTGGGAAGGGCGGTCAAAGCCGGTCTCCGATCAGGAATTCCGCCGCGCGGTCCAGCCGAATGTGGGGCGGGCCTTCGCCGGGCTTCAGGGCCATTCGGGCAGGTGCAAAGGCCATGAGCCCGTATTCGGCATCAAGCCAGCGTTCCGCGCCTTCACGGGCCGGGGCGAGGATGCGGGCCGGGTCGGCGGGCAGGTCGCCGGCGTGCATGGCCGCTTGCTTGCCGGTGGCCAAAAGCCTGCCGCGCACCACATCCAGTGGCGCGCCATCGCGCTGGATGGTATCTTCCACCGTTGTTCGAAGCGAGGCCAGCGAAAGCGCCATGGTCTTGGCCCCGGAAAAATCCGCCCGTCTTCTGGCATCTGACAGAAGCGCTTCGGCAATGGCCGTCAGGCGCGGGTGCTGATGGTGGTGCAGGTGGTCGGCCTTGGTGGCGGCAAAGAGGATACGTTCCACCCGTTTGCCGCCCAGAAGACCCGTCAGCCATCCGTTCACGCCGGGGCGGAAGGCGCCAAGGATATCTGCCATGGTGCGGCGCAGATCCTCGACCGCCTGCGGGCCCTGATGGATGGCGCCCAGCACATCCATCAAGACGATCTGACGATCGATCCGGGCGAAGTGATCGCGAAAGAAGGGCTGCACGACTCGGGTCTTGTAGCCTTCGAAGCGGCGTTCCATCTCGTGCCAAAGAGATTTGCGCGAGGTGCTGGCGGGTTTGGGCAGCGGGGCGAAGGTCAGGACCGGTGAGCCGGCAAGATCGCCCGGCAGGAGGAAGCGCCCGGGTGTCAGATCGGACCAGCCCTGTTTGCGGGCGGCATGCAGATAGGCGGTGAATGCCGTGGCCAGCGATTGCGCCTGCGCCTCGTCCAGCGGCAGGGCGGCATCAGAGGCCCGGGCCTCGGCCAGAAATGCGGCTGCTTCGGGGCGTCGGGTCAACCGGTTCAGGGTATCTTCGGCCCATGCGGCATAGGTCTTGTCCAGCAGTGCCAGATCCAGCAACCATTCGCCGGGGTAGTCGACGATATCAAGATGCAGCGTCGAGGGGCCCGAAATCCCCGCGAAAAGCCCCTGTGGGCGCAGCCGGAACGAAAGCCGAAGTTCGGAAATGGCGCGGGTGGATTCGGGCCAGCGCGGCGCATCGCCCAGAAGGGCGGAGAGGTGATTTTCGTAATCGAACCGGGGCAGGGTCAGATCTGGTTGGGGTTGCAGGACAACCGCTTCGATCCGGCCTTTGGTCTGGGCCGAAAGCTGGGGCATGCGCCCGCGGTCAAGCAGATTGGCCACCAGCGAGGTGATGAAGACGGTCTTGCCCGCCCCTGACAGGCCGGTGACGCCAAGGCGGAGGGTCGGCTCGAATATCCCCGCGATCGAGGCGCCGACGCTTTCGACGCTGCGGGTGATGCCGTCGGTAAGGGAAGACAGGACCAAGCCGGACCTCGTGCTGCTATTGCGGTGAACATAGGCGTGCGCGCCGGGGGTTTGTAGGGGAAAAGCAGATCATCCGGTGGCAGGGCTTGCGATGCGGACAGGATCGGCTATGGGAAGGGGATGCCAAGATTTGCGCTGAAGATCGATTATGACGGTGGCCCCTTTCAGGGCTGGCAACGCCAAGCTGCGGGCCAGCCGTCGGTGCAAGCTGTTGTCGAAGAAGCACTTTCCCGGCTGGAGCCGGGGCCGCACACGATTGCCGCCGCAGGGCGGACGGATGCGGGCGTGCATGCGACAGGGCAGGTTGCGACGGTTGATCTGCGGCGTGATTGGGCGCCGTTCCGGCTGGGAGAGGCGCTTAACTTCCATCTCAAGCCGCAGCCGGTGGCCATTCTGGCGGTTGCGCGGGTGCCGGATGATTTCCATGCACGCTTTTCCGCGGTCGAGCGGCGCTATCTGTTCCGCCTTGTGGCCCGGCGGGCGCCGGTGACGCATGACCGCGGGCGGGTCTGGCAGGTTCTGAACCCTCTCGATGTGGTGGCGATGCGGGCCGGGGCGGTGCATCTGGTGGGGCATCACGACTTTACCACCTTCCGGTCGTCGATCTGTCAGGCGAAATCCCCGGTCAAGACGCTGGATGCCATTGAAATCACGGAACAACCCTATCCCGGCGGCGTGGAATATCGGTTTCAGCTTCGGGCACGCAGCTTCTTGCACAATCAGGTGCGGTCGATTGTGGGCACGCTGGAACGCGTCGGGGCAGGGGGGTGGGCGCCGGACGATGTGCGCGCCGCCTTGCAGGCCCGTGACCGTGCGGCCTGTGGCCCTGTCTGTCCGCCTCAGGGCTTGTATCTGACAGGCGTAGGCTATCGGGACGATCCTTTCGGCCGTTAGGAGATCGGCCGGTTTGGGGTTGACCTTGGCGGCGTCAGCCCCACTCCTTTACCGGCCGAGGGAGGAAGACCATGACCAAGCCGAAACTGCTGATCGCCCGCAAGCTGCGCCCTGCTGTCGAGGCACGCGCGGCGCGGGATTACGATGTGGTGCTGAACCCCGAGGACCGGGTTTTTTCCGAAGCCGAGTTGATTGCGGCCTGCCGCGAGGTGGATGCCGTGCTGCCATGCCATTCCGAACGGTTCAGCGCCGGGGTGATTGCGGCGCTGGGGCCCCGGCTGAAGATCATCGCCAATCATTCGGTAGGCACCGATCATGTCGATCTGGCGGCGGCAAAGGCGGCGGGGATCGTGGTGACGAATACGCCAGACGTGCTGTCGGATGCCACGGCCGAAATCGCCATCCTGTGCATGCTGGGGGCCGCGCGACGGGGCGCGGAAGGCGATGCGATGATCCGCGCGGGCAAGTGGGATTTCTGGTCGCCTGCCTTCATGGTGGGCCGGCAGGTGACGGGGCGGCGCTTCGGGGTGATCGGGATGGGCCGTGTGGGGCAGGTGACGGCCGACCGTGCGCGGGGCTTTGGCATGCAGATCCACTATCACAACCGCCGCCGCCTGCCCGACCATCTGGAAAAGGGTGCGGTGTTTCATGACAGCGTCGAGAGCCTGCTGGCGGTTTCCGATGTGCTGAGCCTGCATTGCCCGGCCACGCCGGAAAACACCGGGATGATCAACGAGCGCACGCTGGCGCTGTTGCCAGAGCGGGCGATTCTCGTGAACACGGCCCGGGGTGGTCTGGTGGATGAGGCAGCGCTGGTAGCGGCCCTGAAGTCGGGCAAACTTTTTGCCGCCGGTCTGGACGTCTTTCGTACCGAGCCCGGTGGCAATCCCGAGATTGCCGCCCTGCCAAATGTCTTTCTGCTGCCGCATATCGGTTCAGCCACAGAAGAAACGCGGGATGCTATGGGGTTCAGGGCATTGGATAATCTGGATGCCTTCTTTGCCGGCATTGCCCCCGGCGACCGGGTGGCCTGACCCCGGACTGGTCCCGCCTTGGCGGGCCATGATAGCGCTAAACGCGAATTTGGTAAAATAAACTTACCAGCTATTGCAATTGGTCGTGATCGCTTTAGACTTTAGCGCAATGAAGGGCCGCGATCGCGGCGAACATCGTCTGGGAGGACATCAATGACTGATACCCGTGATTCCGCACGGCTTTCGCGCCGTTCGTTCCTGCGCAAGGGTGCGCTTGGCGGTTCGGCTGCGGCGGCGACCGTGCTGGCAGCTCCGGCTGTTCTGGCGCAGGCGCCTCTGGTCATGAAAATGCAAACCTCATGGCCGGCCTCGGACATCTGGATGGATTTCGCCCGTGAATATGTCACCCGCGTCGAGGAAATGGCGGGCGGGCGTCTGAAGATCGACCTGCTGCCCGCGGGCGCGGTTGTCGGCGCGTTTCAGGTGATGGATGCGGTCAACGATGGCGTTCTGGATGCCGCGCACAGCGTGCCGGTTTACTGGTACGGCAAATCGAAGGCGGCATCGTTCTTCGGCACCGGCCCCGTTTTCGGCGGTTCGGCAACCACCATGCTGGGCTGGTTCTATCAGGGCGGCGGCAAGGAGCTTTATGCCGAACTCACCCAGCAGATCCTGGGTCTGAACGTCTATGGCATGATGGGCATGCCGATGCCGGCCCAGCCCTTCGGCTGGTTCAAGCAGGAAGTGAACACCGTCGCCGATCTGCAGGGCTTCAAGTACCGGACCGTTGGTCTGGCGGCTGACCTGCTGCAGGGCATGGGCATGTCGGTGGCACAGCTGCCCGGCGGCGAAATCGTCCCGGCGATGGAACGTGGCGTGATCGACGCGTTCGAGTTCAACAACC
>JALQTL010000221.1 GCA_023260935.1 Paracoccaceae bacterium | reverse complement strand
CTTGGCTCTGCCATCCTTGCTGCCGTTGGGGCCGGGCATTTCCCCGAGATCGACACCGCCTGCGCAGCGATGGTGCGCATCGCGCGCCGGATCGAACCGGACATGGCTGCACATGCCGCCTATGCCCCGATCTATGCCCGCTACCGGGAAGCCTACCATGCCCTCAAACCGCTGAGATCCGCCGAATGACCGTTGTTTCCAACACAGGACCACTGGCGCGCTATCGCATGATGCGCCGTATCCGCAGTTTCGAAGAGCGGGTGGGGGAGCTTTTCCTGAAGGGCGGCAGCGCCGGGTCGATGCTGCACCTTTCGATCGGTGAAGAGGCGGTTGTCGGCCTGACAGACGCGATGCGTGACGGCGACAGTTTCACAACGCACCACCGCGGGCACGGCGTCTTTCTGGGCCGCGGGGCGGACCCGAACCGCATGATGGCCGAGATTGCGGGAAAGCAAGATGGCTATTGCCGGGGCAAGGGCGGGTCGATGCATATCGCAGACCGCGCGCTGGGCCATCTGGGCGCGAATGCCATCGTTGGCGGGGGTATCTCGCATGTGATCGGCGCGGGGCTGACCTATCGCAACCGCGGGACGGGGCAGATCTCTGTCGCCTTTTTCGGCGATGGCGCGATGAGCCAGGGTATCCTCTACGAATCGATGAACATGGCGGCGCTTTGGCAGTTGCCGGTGATCTTTTGCTGCATCAACAACCAGTATGGCATGGGCACGCGGGTAGACCGCTCTGCCGGCAGTCGCGATTTCCCGGCGCGCGCCGCTGCCTTCGGACTGAATGCCGCACGGGCTGACGGGGCTGAGGTCGAAACCGTGCATGATACCGCAAGGGCCATGGTTTCTGCCGCCCGCGAAGGCCGGCCGGGTTTTCTGGAAATCGACGCCTACCGCTTTTTCGGCCATGCAAGGATGGACAAATCCCCCTATCGCACCCCCGAGGAAGAGGCAGAGGGCCGCCAGCGCGACCCGCTTGCCAGGGCGCGCGCCCGGCTTTTGGCAGAAGGGGCCGCCGAAGCGGCCGAACTGGACCGGATCGATGCCGCCGCGGGCACAGAAATGGACGGGGCGCTGGATCACGCGCTTGCCGCCCCGGCACCGGCCCTTTCCACGATGTTTCAGGATGTCTACGCCCCCGGAACCCCCGCCCCCCGCCCGCAGGCTGACCGGCTGCGCGCCGTCTTGGCCGAGGAGGCCCGCGCATGACAGAGACGACCTATCGCGAAGCCATCCGGCAGGCCCTGATCGACGGCATGGAAGCCGATGCCGACGTCATCCTGATGGGAGAGGAGGTCGGCCTCTACGGCGGTGCCTATGGCGTGACCAAGGGGCTGATCGACATGTTCGGCGCCTCTCGCGTGATTGATACACCGATTTCCGAACCCGCCATCATCGGGGCGGCGATCGGGGCGGCGATGACAGGCCTGCGCCCGGTGGCGGAATTGATGTATGTGGATTTTGCCGGCATGGCGATGGACCAGATCGCCAATCAGGCCGCCAAAAGCCGTTACATGTTCGGTGGCCAGATCGGCGTGCCCATGGTTCTGCGCACGCAGGGCGGCACGGGGCGTTCAGCGGCGGCACAGCACAGCCAAAGCCTTGAGGCATGGATGCTGCACACGCCGGGGTTGCGGCTGGTGATGCCGGGCACGGTGAACGACGCCTATCACCTGCTGCGGCAGGCCTTGCGCCAGCCCGATCCGGTGGTGGTGATCGAACACAAGGGCCTTTACACGATGAAGGGCCAGCTTGATGTCGCCACGCCCGATGGTGCATGGGGCCAGCCTGTCACCCGTCGCACGGGCCGCGACCTCGTGATCCTGACCTATAGCCGCATGCTGCACGAAAGCCTTGCCGCCGCAGATCGGCTGGCGCAGGCGGGGGTCGAAGCCGAGGTGATCGACCTGCGCTGCCTTAATCCGCTGGATGAGGCCCCGCTGATTGAAGCCGTGCGCCGCACCGGGCGCGCCATGGTGGTGACAGAGGCGGCGGTGACGGGCTCGGTCGCCTCTGACATCGCAGCGCGGCTGGGCGAAAGCTGCTTTGACTGGCTGGAAGAACCGGTCCTGCGCCTTGGGGGAGAGGATATCCCGATCCCCGTCTCGCCAGCGCTGGAAAAGGGTTCGATCCCCTCGGCCGACCTTGTTCACGACACCGCGCTTTGGCTGGTCACACGGAAGGCACCGCCATGGGCCGCGTGACGCTGACCTTGCCGCGATTGGGCGAAACGATGGAAGAGGCGCGGGTCACCACATGGCTGGTGCAACCGGGCGCGTCTTTCGCCCGGGGCGATGTGCTGATGGAGGTCGAGACAGACAAGACAGTGGTGGAAGTGCCAGCCCTTGCCGCTGGGCTGCTGGTGGCGCAACTGGTTCAGGAAGGCGAGACGGTGGCGCTGGATCAGCCGATTGCCGAGGTGGAGCAGGAAGGCACAGGCCCCACAACCACCCCCGCGCCCCGTCCGGCTCCGGCGGAAAGCCCGGTTCAGGACGTGCAGCCTACTGCCCCCGACCCGGCCCCCGTGGTGCTGCCCGCACCTGCCAAAGGCTCGCGGGCCAGTCCGAAGGCCCGCGCTGTGGCACGGCGTGCGGGCATCGACCTTGCGCTTGTGCCGGGAACGGGGCGCAACGGGCGGGTGACCGCTGCCGACCTTCCGGCCACCCCGCAGCAGGGAGGGGGCGGTACGGTCGTCCTGCTTCACGGGCTGTTCGATAGCCATCGCGGCTGGCGCGACCTGCCGCAGCGTCTTGCGCGGCAGGGGCATGGCGTGATCGTGCCCGATCTGCCGGGCCATGGTGATAGCCCGGGCACCGTCAGCTCTCTGGATGAAGCGGCCGCAGTCATGGCACGACAGATTGCCGGGCAGGCGCTTTCAGGTGCCCTTGCGCTGGTGGGCCATTCCTTTGGCGCCGCCCTTGCGGTGCGGATCGCGGGGCTGCTGGGCCCGCGTGTGACAAAGCTGGTTCTGATCGCCCCCGCGGGCCTTGGCACGCGGATCAACGCCGATTTCCTTGACGGAATGCTGGCCGCCGAAACAACCGCCGCCCTTGGCCGGGCACTGGCCCTTCTGGATGCGGCGCCGGTAGGTGAAGCGGCCATGGCGGTGGAACTGGAACGTCTGAAGGCCCGCCGGCAAGAGATTGCCCCGCTGGTATCGTCTGTCGCCCGGGCGGGCATGCAGCAAATCGACCTGCGGGCAGATATCGCGCGGCTGACATGCCCGATTGCCGTGATCTTTGGCACGGCGGACCGTGTCCTTGACTGGCATGCCGTGGCGGAACTTCCGCCTTCGGCCAGCATTCATCTGGTCCGTGGGGCCGGCCATCTGCCCCATGCCAGCGCACCTGATCTTGTCCCCGCACTCTTGGCCGGGGCCTTCACAACCACGGAAAGGAGAGCCACAGTCTGAACACGCACAAATGCCGGACGGAGGACCGATCTGCCGCCCCCTGAAGGGCGAAGAAAGGATGGTTTTGTGCATGGCCAGAAAATTGAAAACGAATACAGATTTCACGGCGCAGCGCATCTGCGCTGTTGGAATGGCGGGCAGAGCCGCCTAACTTGGTGAAAAAAGACCTGAAGTCGAATGGCCCTTGTGGCCGAAAATGGGAGGAAGACATGAAACTCAAGATGACCGTCGCCGTTCTGGCCGCCTCGGCCTCCATTCTTGCCATGCCCGCCATGGCGCAGGATGCCAAGAAGATCGCAACCGTGGTGAAGATCGCAGGCATCCAGTGGTTCAACCGCATGGAAGAAGGCGTCAAGCAATATGCCGCCGACACGGGCAATGATGCCTTCCAGGTTGGGCCGGCTCAGGCCGATCCGCAGCAGCAGGCCGCGCTGATCGAGGATATGATCGCGCAGGGCGTGAACGCGCTTGCCGTCGTTCCGATGTCGCCCGAGGCGCTGGAACCGGTGCTGAAGCGCGCCATGGATGCCGGCATCACCGTCATCACGCATGAAGCCGCCAGCCAGCAGAACACCAATTACGACATTGAAGCCTTCGTGAACGAGGACTTCGGCGCGAACCTGATGGAACAGATGGCCAAGTGCATGGGCGGCGAAGGTGAATATGCCGTCTTCGTCGGGTCGCTGACCAGCCAGACGCATAACCAGTGGGTCGATGGCGCCATTGCCTATCAAAAGGCCAACTACCCGAACATGACCCTCGTAGGTGACAAGAACGAAACCTTCGACGATCAGCAGCAGGCCTATGCCAAGGCGCAGGAAGTGCTGCGCGCCTTCCCGAACATCAAGGGCCTTCAGGGTTCCGCCTCGACTGACGTGGCCGGCATCGGCCTTGCCATCGAAGAGCGCGGGCAGGAAGCACAAACCTGCGTCTTCGGCACCTCGCTGCCGTCGATCGCGGGCCAGTATCTGGAAACCGGCGCCGTCGATGGCATCGGCTTCTGGGATCCTTCGGTTGCGGGCTACGCCATGAACAAGCTGGCGACGATGGTGATGAACGGCGAAACGGTCACCGATGGCATGGACCTTGGCCTGCCGGGCTATGAGAAGGTCAAGCTGGATGGCAAGGTCATCTATGGCCAGGCTTGGGTCAACGTGAACAAGGACAACATGGCCGACTATCCGTTCTGATCGGAAAGCAGCGTCAGCGGGGGGCAGGACTGCCCCCCGCGGTTTCGCGGGCGTGATATGCCCGGCCCTGCTTTTGTTGGAAAGATCGCCATGGCAGAACCGCTCGTCACGCTTCAGGGTGTGACCAAGACTTACGCAGGCATTACCGCCCTGTCCGATGTGGGATTCACTATCAAGGCTGGCGAGGCCGTTTGCCTTGCCGGCGAAAACGGTTCCGGCAAATCGACCCTGATCAAGATCCTTGCCGGGGTGGAACGTCCGGATCGGGGCAAGATCGTCTTTTCGGGCGTTGAACAGGGGGCCTTGTCGCCGCGCGCTTCCTCGGATGCCGGGATAAAGGTCATCTTTCAGGATTTCAGCCTGTTCCCCAATCTTTCAGTGGCTGAAAACATTGCCTTTTCCGCCGAACTGGGCGAAGGCGCGCGGCTTGTGCGCCGGGCCCGGATGCGTGACATCGCGCGCCGCGTTCTGGACCGGATCGGTGTGGAAATTCCGCTGGATACGGCGGTTGAAACGCTTTCGGTTGCGCATAAGCAACTGGTGGCCATCGCCCGGGCACTAGCGACCGAGGCGCGGCTGATCATCATGGATGAGCCCACCACCGCGCTGACCGAGCGCGAGGTGCGCGGCCTTCTGACGATCATCCGGCGGCTGAAGGCAGATGGCGTGGCCGTGCTGTTCGTCAGTCACAAGCTGGCCGAGGTGCTGGAGGTCTGCGAACAGGTCGTCGTGCTGCGCAACGGGCACAAGGTTGCCGAAGGGCCTGCGGGTGATTTCGATGCGGCAAGCCTGACGCGGCACATGACAGGGCGCGATGTGGTGGCCGACCCGCCCGCGCCCCTGCCTGCCGATGCGCCGGTGCTGATGGAAGTCGTCGCCCTGTCGAAGGAGGGCGCCTTTTCGGATGTCACCTTTACCCTGCGCGCGGGCGAGGTGCTGGGCGTTTCGGGGCTTCTGGGTTCGGGGCGCACGGCGCTTGCCAAGGCGCTGTTCGGGCTAGTCGCGCCCGAGCAGGGGTCGATCCTGCTGGACGGGCGCGAGGTGCCACGCGGCGATCCGATCCGAGCGGCGGC
>JALQTL010000045.1 GCA_023260935.1 Paracoccaceae bacterium | reverse complement strand
GGCCGCAAGGAAACGGGCGAGCTGACGCTGATCGACCTGCGCCCTGTCATCACCTCGGCCATCGAACTGGTCACCCCGCGGGCCCGCGCCGTCGGCGTGGTGCCCGATGTGGGGCTGCCACCCCGGCCGGTGCCGGTTCTGGCGGGTTCGGTGCGGATGGAACAGGTGGCGGTGAACCTGATCCTGAACGCACTTGATGCCGTCGAAGGCCTGCCCGATGCCAAGGTTTGCGTGGCACTGGACGTGGTGGCCGGCGGCCAGTTGCGGCTGGTGGTGTCAGATACCGGCACCGGCATTGCGCCCGATGTGCTGCCCCGGGTGACAGAGCCGTTCTTTTCCACCAAGACCACGGGCGAGGGGTTGGGGCTGGGCCTGTCGATCTGCAAGGCGATCCTTGCCGAATTCGGCGGGGTGCTGGCCATCACCTCGCCCCCGCGGCAGGGCACCGAGGTTGTCGTGACCCTGCCACTTGCCGAACCGCTGCAAGAGGCCGCCGAATGACTGCGCGGCTGGTGGTGGTAGAGGATGATGCCGATCATCTGGCGGCACTTTGCGATCTGCTGGAAGCCGCCGGCCATGCCGTGACCGGCTTTGCCGCGGCGCCGCTGGCCCTGCCGGCCCTGGCCGAAGACCCGCCCGATCTGGTTGTCACGGATCTGCGCATGCCGGGGATGGACGGGCTGACGCTTTTGCGGGCCATCAAGTCCCTGCCTCATGATCTGCCGGTCATCCTGCTGACCGGGCATGGCGATGTGGGGCATGCGGTTCAGGCCATCCGCGCGGGGGCCGAGGATTTTCTGGAAAAGCCCTATGATGCCAAGCATCTGGTGGCGGTGATTGCGCGCGCCCTTGCCGCCCGCGCCACCCGGGCCGAGGTGGGGCGTTTGCAACAGGTGCTGGCCGAGGTGGCCGAGGTGACGATCCTTGGCCAAAGCCGGGCGATGATGGCGCTGAAAGACCGGATCACGGCGCTTGCGCCCTTGGGCGTGGATGTGCTGATCACCGGCGAAACCGGCACCGGCAAGGAACTGGCGGCCCGCGCGTTGCATGCCGCCAGCCCCCGGGCGGCGGGGCCCTTCGTTGCCGTCAACAGCGCGGCCCTGCCCGAAGCGATGTTTGAAACCATCATGTTCGGCCATGCGGCGGGGGCCTTTCCCGGGGCGGAAACCGCGAAAGCCGGCAAGCTGGAGGCTGCGTCAGGTGGCACCCTGCTGCTGGACGAGGTCGAGGCGATGCCCCTGCCGCTTCAGGCAAAGCTGTTGCGGGTCTTGCAGGACAGGGCGGTAGAGCGCTTGGGCGAACACGGGCTGCGGCCTTTGGATCTGAGGGTGATTGCAACCTCGAAAACCGATCTGCGCGTGGCCTGTCAGGCGGGCACCTTCCGGCCTGACCTTTTTTACCGTCTTGCCGGGGCCGAGCTTGTGACCCCGTCGCTGCGCGAGGCGGGCGAGGATATTCCGCTGATCTTTGCCCATTACGCGCAACTGGCCGCGCGCCGTTATGGCCGCCCGGACCCCGAGCCTGGCTTTGCGCTGGTGCAGCACCTGAAACGCCGGCCTTGGCCCGGCAATGTGCGCGAGGTGAAGGCGGCGGCCGAGGCCTATGCGCTTGGCCTGCTGGACATGCGCGCCGATGAAGGGCCGGCGCTGCCTGACCAGACGCTTGCCGACCGTGTCGCCGCTTTTGAAGCGCGCGAGATTGCCGCCGCTCTGGACCGGCATCGCGGCAATACCGTGCGCACGGCCGAAACGCTTGGACTTCCGCGCCGTACCCTGAATGACAAGATGCGCCGCTACGGTTTGCTGTCGTAAGACCGGGCGCGGGCCCTAGCGCGCAATCGCCCGCGCGATCAGCCGTGCCAGATGCCCTTGCCCCTGCCGATATCCTTCCAGCGTCTGGCCCGGGAACTTCAGCCCCATGGCCGAAGCCATGATGGTGCGGGCCACCGTTTCGGGGGGGCCCACATCCGGCGGCAGGGAAAGCGAGGTCAGCCAGCGGGTCAGCAGGGCGATCTTTTCCGCCTCGGCCTGCTGGTGCAGGTCACAGGAAATCGTCATGCCCGCATCCAGCAATTCCGCACCATGCGGGGTGCCGAAGACCACATCCATGAACTTGCCATCCTTGGCGCGAAAGGCCGCGATCAGTGCTTGCTCTGGCGTCTGGCCGGGGGTGAAAAGGGCAGCTTCCATGCCGGCAATGGCTTCGGCGAAATACGCCCCGGCCAGCGACCGGAAGATATCTTCCTTGTTGCGGTAATGCAGGTAAAGCGCGGACCGTGACATGCCTGCCCCCTTGGCTATGTCATCCATCGAGGTGCGGCGATAGCCATAGGTGGCAAAGGCATGAAAAGCCGCTGCCAGAATGGCTGCTTGCCGGTCACTGGTTCTTGGTGCTGCGTCCATGCCCTTTTTCCGTGTGTGGTCCGGTTCTGGCAAGTTTCCTGCAAACTGTCAATTGACACTCTGACACTTTTCGACCATTTTGTCAGTGGCAATCAGGAGGGATCAGGATGGCCATCAGTTTTTCGGTGAATGGAAGCCCCGCTTCGTTGGACCTGCCGCCCGATACGCCGCTCCTCTGGGCGCTGCGCGACGGGTTGAACCTGACTGGCACGAAATTCGGCTGCGGAGTGGCGGCCTGCGGGGCCTGCACCGTGCATGTGGATGGCGTTGCCGTGCGATCCTGCCAGACCGCGCTTGGCGATGTGGCCGGCGCAGAGGTCACCACGATTGAAGGTCTGGGCGCTCCGGCGGCGCTGCACGCGGTGCAGGCTGCCTGGGTTGACCATCAGGTTGCCCAATGCGGCTATTGCCAGTCGGGCCAGATCATGCAGGCCGCAGCCCTGCTTGCGGAAAACCCCGCCCCCAGCCTTGCCCAGATCGACGAGGCGATGAGCGGCAACCTTTGCCGTTGTGGCACCTATCCCCGCATCCGGGCCGCCGTGCAGGATGCCGCCCGCCGCCTTCGGGAGGTCTGAGCATGAGCCGCATCGGAACCATCGCCCGCCGCACCTTCCTGATCGGATCGGCTGCCATTGCCGGGGGCGTCGCCTTCGGCACATGGCGCTATCTGAAGCCCTATGCCAACCCTCTCGCCGCCGATAACGCGGGCGCGATCACGCCCTATGTGTTGATCGACGCCACGGGTGTGACGATCGTTACCCCGCGGGCCGAAATGGGGCAGGGTATTCAAAGCACGCTGGCAGCCCTTGTCGCGGAAGAGCTTGATCTGCCGTGGGATCAGGTAAGGGTCATGCACGGCCCGCCGGCCAAGGCCTATTACAATGCCGCGATGTTCGAAGAGGCGGTGCCGTTTTCGCCCACGGACCAAAGCCGGATGGCCAACAGCCTGCGTGCGGCCATGCACATTCCGGCCAAGTTTCTGGCCGTGCAGTTGACCGGGGGGTCAACGTCCATTCCGGACGGCTATGAAAAGATGCGCGCCGCGGGGGCCGTGGCCCGGGCGGCGCTGATCAATGCGGCGGCGGCCCGGCTGGGGGTGGCCGCGGCCAGCCTGTCAACCGAAGGAGGGGCGGTCGTGGCTCCCGATGGAAGTCGTATCGCCTATACCGATCTTGCGGTTGATGCGGCCCGGGCCGATCTGCCCGACGCACCGCCCCTGAAACCGCGCAGTGAATGGAAGCTTCTGGGCCGGCCCCTGCCGCGTGTCGATGTTCTTGCCAAATCCACCGGGACGGCCCGGTTCGCCGGAGATGTGCGCCTGCCGGGGATGCGATTTGCCACCGTAAGGATGAACCCCCACCTTGGCGCGCCGATGAACGGGTTTGATGCCAGCACGGCTGAAACGATGCCGGGGGTGGAACGGATCATTCCCCTGCCCGGAGGCGTGGCCGTGGTGGCACAGACCACATGGCATGCCATTCAGGCGGCCGAAGCCATTCGCTTTGACTGGGCCCCCGCAGCCTATCCGCCGACAAGCGCGCAGATGCGCGACCAGATCGCCGCGTCCTTCACCAAGGAACGGCTCGATGCCACCCCGCGCGATGATGGCGATGTCACGGCCGTGACGGGCGAACTGTGGCAGGCCGAATACCATGTGCCGCACCTTGCCCATGCCACCATGGAACCGATGCAGGCGGCGGCGATCCTGAAGGATGGCAAGCTGACGCTTTGGGTGGGAACGCAGGCCCCCGGGTTGGCGCAGCAGTTTGCCGCCGCGGCCGCCGGGCTGGAAACGGCGGACGTCGAGGTGCATACAACCGTCATGGGCGGCGGTTTTGGTCGCCGGGCCGAGGTGGATGCTTCCGTTTACGCCGCTCAGGTGGCTCGGGCCATGGAAGGCACCCCGGTGCTGGTGACATGGAGCCGCGAAGAGGACATGTCGCATGACATGTTCCGCCCCATGGCCACGGGTCGCGTCACGGCCAGCCTTTCGGGCGGGCGGATCAACAGCTTCGATCTGGCCACCTGTTCGCCCTCGATCATGGAAACCCTTTCGGAACGTGCGAACCTGCCGCTGGCGGGGCCGGATTCGACGATATCGCAGGGCGCATGGGAACAGCCCTATGGCTTTGCACATTACCGCGTGGCCGCCTATCGCGCGCCAAAGACCGTGCCGCTGGGGTTCTGGCGGTCGGTCGGCGCGTCGGTCAACGGGTTCTTCCACGATTGCGCCGTGGATGAACTGGCGCATCTGGCCGGGGCTGACCCGCTGGAATTCCGCCTGTCTCAGATGACGCACGACCCTTCCCGCAAGGTGCTGGAAGCGGTGGCAGAGATGTCGTCCTGGGGTACGCCCCGCCCCGGCAAGGCGCTTGGCGTGGCGTTTTGCCTGTCCTTCGGCGTGCCGACGGCCGAGGTGATCGAGGTAGAGCAGGGCACAGATGGCATCCGCCTGACCGGGGCTTGGGCGGCGGTGGATGTGGGCGTGGCGCTGGACCCCGCGAATATTGAGGCGCAGGTAACGGGCGCCATGGTCTTTGGCCTTTCCGCCGCGATCCGGGGGCAGATCACCTTTGCCGATGGGCAGGTGCAGGAACAGAACTTCTATGATTATGAACCCCTGCGCCTGTATCAGTGCCCCGATATTCAGGTGCGGGTGCTGGAAAGCGGCGGCCCGATCCGGGGCATCGGCGAACCGGGCACGCCGCCCGCGGCGCCTGCACTTGCCAATGCGCTTTTTGCCCTGACCGGCACGCGGGTGCGGGAATTGCCGCTGGCAAAGACCTTCACCTTTGCCTGAGGGCACCTTCGCCTGAGGGCGGGTCAGTTCTGCGGGTCGGCAGGGGCGGGGGTGGTGCCTTCGGCAGGTTCTGCCACGGCCGGTTCGCCAGGGGCTGTCAGGATGCCGCTTTTCCATAGCCCTTCGGCCACCTGGCCCGACACATAGGTCAGTTTGCCCTGACCTTCACGGCGGCCGGCGACAAAGCCGCCCTCGTATCGGTCGCCGTTGGGATAGGTGGCGGTGCCTTGTCCGGCAATCTCTCCGCCCGACCACTGCCCGGTATAGCGGAAGCCGTCGGGCATCGTGATCTCGCCCACACCGTCGCGTAGGCCGTTCACGAAATCGCCCGTATAGACCGTGCCATCGGCATAGGTGGCTGTGCCCTTTCCCTGCCGCTGGCCATTCACCCAGTCGCCTTCATAGCGATAGCCATCCGCCAGGGTCATCGTGCCCCGCCCGTTCGGCACAGCCGCGGTGAAGGCGCCGGAATAGACCGCGCCCGAGGCATAGGTGGCCGTGCCTTCGCCCTCGATCACGCCAGCCGTCCACTGGCCTTCATAGGTGGACCCGTCGGTATAGGTGATCTTGCCCAGGCCTTCGGGCTGATCCGCCTTGACTTCCCCTTCATAGACCGACCCGTCGGGAAAGCGGATCCGGCCGGTGCCTTCCAGCTTGCCCGCCAGCCATGTGCCATCGAACACCGCGCCATCCGCCCCGGTAAAGACGCCCGCACCCTGCCGCTTGTCAGCGACGAACCCGCCTTCATAGCGGTCCCCGCCCGCGTGCAGCATCACACCCTGGCCTTCGCGCAGGCCTTCGACGAAATCGCCTTCATAGACATCGCCGTTCGGCTGGGTCAGCTTGCCCCTGCCGTTGATCTGCCCGGCCCGCCACTGGCCAATATAGGTAAGCCCGTCCGGCATGGTCAGCGTGCCTGTGCCTTCGCGGTTCCCTGCCTTCAACTCGCCGTCATAGACCGTGCCGTCGCCATAGGAGATGCGCCCCTTGCCCTCTTTCACGCCCTCGACCCAGGCCCCTTGATAGACATAGCCGTTCGTGCCCGTCAGCACGCCCTGACCATGGTGCTTGCCATCGACAAAGGCGCCTTCATAAACCGAACCGTCGGGATAGGTCGCACGCCCTTGCCCGGTGATCTTGCCGCCGGTCCAGTCGCCTTCATAGGTGCCGCCATCGGCATAGGTTATCTTGCCCCGGCCTTCCGGCTTGCCCGCAACGAACTGGCCTTCGTAAACCGACCCATTGGGATAGCGCGCCGTGCCGATGCCGCGAATTTCGCCATCCACCCATTCGCCGCTGTAGCTGTAGCCATTGGGCAAGGTATAGGTGCCGGTGCCGTGCTGGCGGCCATCCCGGAAGGTGCCTTCGTAGAACGACCCGTCATCATATTGCTTGGTGATGACATCTCCTTCCTGCGCCCACATAGGGCCGGGCAAGGACAGAGCCAGAACCGCCACGCCGATCAGGTGTTTCGCGCCACGCCGCATGTAGTGCCCCCAGAGCATCCGTTGCCGCCAAGCCTAGCTGTCACGTCAGCGCCTGACAAGCGCGGGCGGCTTCGCCTTTCCCTTTGCCGCCAAAGTGCTAGAAGAACGGGTGCAGATCCCGATGAAGGTGCCCCATGGCCAGGATATTCCGCCTTGCGCTTGCCCAGTTGAATCCCAGCGTGGGCGCCCTTGAGGCAAATGCGCAAAAAGCCCTTGCCGCCTGGCAAGAGGGCAAGGCACAGGGCGCCGACATGGTGGCCCTGACCGAGATGTTCATTACCGGCTATCAGACGCAGGATCTGATCCTTAAGCCGGCCTTTCAGGCTGCCGCGATTGCCGCCATTCATCGGCTGGCAGCGGATTGTGCCGATGGGCCGGCCATGGGCATCGGCGGCCCGGCGGTGCAGGACGGGCGGCTTTACAACGCATATTACATCCTGAACGGCGGCAAGGTGACGGCCACGGTGCTGAAGCACCACCTGCCCAATGATGCGGTCTTTGATGAAAAGCGCGTGTTCACCCCTGCCGATGTGCACGGTCCCTATACCGTGAATGGTGTGCGTATCGGGACGCCGATCTGCGAAGATGCCTGGCATGCCGATGTGGCCGAGACGCTGGCCGAAACGGGGGCCGAAATCCTGCTGGTGCCGAACGGGTCGCCCTATCATCGCGGCAAGCCGAACCTGCGGCTGAACCTGATGGTCGGCCGGGTGATCGAAACCGGCCTGCCGCTGGTCTATCTGAACATGGTGGGCGGACAGGACGATCAGGTGTTCGACGGGTCCAGCATGGTGCTGAACCCCGGGGGGCATCTGGCCGTGCAGATGCCGCAGTTCGAGGAATGCGTGACCCTTGTTACCTTTCGCCAGACGGACAATGGCTGGCTGGCCGACAAGGGTGAAATCGCCGCCATCCCCCCGATCGGAGAGGCCGATTACCGCGCCTGCGTGCTTTCCGTGGCGGATTACTTTGCCAAGACCGGGTTCAAGAAGGCCGTGCTGGGGCTTTCGGGCGGGATCGATTCTGCCATCGTGGCCGCCATCGCGTCAGATGCGCTTGGCCCGGAAAACGTGCGTTGCGTGATGCTTCCTTCGGAATTCACCAGCCAGCATTCGCTGGAAGACGCCGAGAAATGCGCCCGCGCCCTCGGCTGCCGGCTGGATACCGTGCCGATCACGGCGGCGCAAAAGGCGGTGGGTGAAACGCTGGCGCCGCTCTTTGCCGGCACCGACGAAGGCATAACCGAGGAAAACATCCAGTCTCGCCTGCGGGGCGTGATGCTGATGGCCATTTCCAACAAGTTCGGCGAGATGCTTTTGACCACCGGCAACAAATCGGAAATGGCCGTGGGGTATTGCACGATCTATGGCGACATGAACGGCGGCTATAACCCGGTGAAGGACATGTACAAGACCCGCATGTTCCTGACTGCCCGCTGGCGCAACGAACATCACCGCCCCTGGATGAAGGGCCCGGCGGGCGAGGTGATCCCCGAGCGCATCATCACCAAACCGCCCAGTGCCGAATTGCGCGCCAACCAGACCGATCAGGACAGCCTGCCGCCCTATGAGGTGCTGGATGCCATTCTGGAAGGGCTGGTAGAGCGCGATGCCAGCGTGGCCGATCTGGT